>JAZQHZ010000020.1:0-4164 GCA_045540855.1 Clostridia bacterium | reverse complement strand
CCATCGAGGAACGCCCGTCGTTATGCGTTTTTTACGAAAAGAAACTCTAACGTACCCACGTACGCCTACGAGTTCCTTTTCGTAAAATCTGCCTTAATTTCTCGCAGTCTGACAGCTTGTAGACAGGTTTGTCTACAAGCTGAGCAACGGCATTGTGCCGTTGCTGTTTTGTATAAAAAAATATCGGAAAAACATATTGCTTTTTTGGAAAAAATGTTATATAATAAATACAAGAGGATTGAATGGGAGGGTTAGCTGTGTTTGAGGATTTCAGTTCGGTGCTTTCAGCGGCAAAAACCGGTATGTGGAAGGTAAGAGAAAACTTAATAACCGGTGAGTCGGAAATGTATCTGGACGAGGCTGCACAAAAAATCTTCCGTGCAGATCCGGGAATGTCTCCGGCAGAGCTGTATAGGTATTGGTTTAAAAATGTAAGTGATGACTACAAATATGTTATAAAAAACATTGTAGGAAATACAGAGCTTGAGGGCGTTAATTTTGAAAAGCATTATGTATGGAATGTTCCGGCAGAGGGTGAGATTTTTATAAGATTTCTCGGAACTGTTATGGCAATAGAAGAGGGCTCTGTTCTTTACGGAGGTATATTGACGGATATATCATCCATTAATAATACAAACGGACTTTCATATGCAGAATCAAAAAGCGTGGAAAGGCTTACATACTATCTGCATTCACAGAATGCAGGTCTTATAGAGACACTTGGAGAGGTAGTGGAATTCAGAAATATGGAGCCCGGGACGCATATCAG
The DNA here is from genome assembly GCA_045540855.1 of Clostridia bacterium. GTDB lineage: Bacteria > Bacillota > Clostridia > UBA1381 > UBA1381 > UMGS1958. The sequence goes on along the minus strand of JAZQHZ010000020.1, from coordinate 3,395 downwards.
GTGTGTAAAGATATTAACGCAGATACTTGCGAATTACATTGCAAATCATTATCCCGAATACGGTATAACGACCAATCAGGCAAGGCTGATTGCAAATGCGTCACCACTGCACGATATAGGCAAGATTGCAATTTCGGATATGGTGCTTCTAAAGCCGGGACGTCTCACGAGGCAGGAATTTGACCTGATGAAAACTCATTCAGAGCTTGGACTTGAAATCATTGATTCGCTGATGGCACTGGAGGAAGGCAGCTACAAGCAATACTGTCGTGAAATTGCACTTTCGCATCACGAGCGTTATGACGGCAGAGGTTATCCGTACGGACTTATCGGCGATGAAATCCCGATTTCAGCACAAATTGTTTCACTGGCAGATGTGTATGATTCATTGATAACACCAAGAATCTACAAGGAAGCATTTACAACGAGACAGGCATATAATATGATCAGACAGGGCGAATGCGGAGAATTCAACCCTAAGCTTATGGTAGCTCTTGAAGCTGTAAGGGAAGAATTTGAGGAAGTGGCTCAAAAATACAAATAAGCAGGAGAGGTATATGACAGAAGAATTAAAGCAAGAGCTTATAAATAATGGTGTAGACTATAACGCACTTGTGAAGCGTTTTATGAATATGGACAAGATGGCGGAGAAATTCTTATTGAAATTTCTTGCAGACGAAACAATGGCAACCTACGCACAGGCAGTGGAAGCGAATGATGCAGGCGCTCTGTTTAAGGCAACTCATACATTAAAGGGTGTATGCGGAAATCTGTGCATTAACTGTATACTTGATATCATAACATCAGAGGTGGAGGTATACAGAAGCGGCAGTGCAGAAGGTGCAAAGGAAACCTATGATAAGGTAAAAACCGAATATGATAAGGTTTGCGAAATAATAAAGAAAATAGCATAGCTCGTTACATCTCAATCCGGGCGGAGTAAGGTCAAAGTGTTACTGCCGCCTGTGCTCTGCCCGGTGAGATTTGTATAGAAAGAGTTGAATACTCAGCCGATGGCTGAGTATTTTTAGTAGTCAAATAGTTTAAAATATCAGTCAAATAATGCACAGTTTATGAAAGTGAATTGACAAAAGAAATTTTGCGTGATACAATCAGAAAAAACAGAAACGGAGAAAAAATATGACAAGAGAAGAAGCAAGAGCAAAAGCAAAAGAGCTTGTGAGTAAGATGACAGTTGAAGAAATTGCATCACAGCTCAGATATGATGCGTTTGAAATAGAAAGATTAGGTGTTCCGGCATATAACTGGTGGAGCGAGGCACTTCACGGCGTGGCAAGAGAAGGAACTGCAACGTCATTCCCGCAGGAGATTGCAATGGGTGCAACCTTCGATGAGGAATTGCTCAATAAAATCGGCACAGCCTGTGCATTAGAGGGCAGAGCAAAGTATAACGCATATGCGGCAGACGGCAACCGCCACCGCTATAAGGGCGTAACGTTCTGGTCGCCGAATATCAATATATTCCGTGATCCGAGATGGGGCAGGGGACAGGAAACCTATGGCGAGGATCCGTATCTGACATCAAGGCTCGGCTGTGCATTCATCAAGGGAATGCAGATTGAGCGTGACGGATACATGGTAGCGGCGGCGTGTGCAAAGCACTATGCAGTGCATTCGGGTCCTGAAGCACTCCGTCACGAATTTGATGCGATTGCTACGAAGAAGGATATGTGGGAAACATATCTTCCGGCGTTTGAGGCTTGTGTAAAGGAAGCAAAGGTTGAGGCGGTAATGGGTGCGTATAACCGCACTAACGGCGAGGTTTGCTGTGCAAGCGAAACACTGATGGATATTTTAAGAAACCAGTGGGAATTCGAGGGACATTTTGTTTCGGACTGCTGGGCAGTGAGAGATTTCCACGAAAAGCACAAGGTAACAGCAACTCCTGAGGAATCGGTCACAAAGGCGATAAAGGCAGGCTGTGACGTGAATTGCGGCTGCACATACCAGCGTATAATGGACGCATATGCGGCAGATATGATTACAAGGGAAGAGCTTGAAGAATGTGCAGTGCGTGCGTTTACTTCACGTTATCTTTTAGGCTTGTTTGACAAATCCTCACTTGATGAAATTCCGTATGATGTGGTTGCGTGTGATGAGCACAGGGCATTGGCATACCAAACAGCGGTTGAGAGCTGTGTGCTGTTAAAGAACAACGGAATTTTGCCGCTTGATGAAAATAAATATAAGACAATTGCAGTTATGGGACCGAATGCAGACAGCAGAATTGCATTAATCGGTAACTATTACGGTACACCGAACAGATATATTACACTTCTTGACGGAATTACTGACGAGTGTGAAAAACGTGGCATCCGTGTGCATTACAGCGAGGGCTGTCACCTGTTTGAAAAGCGTCCCGAAAAGGATAAGACAGACCGATACAGATTAGGCGAAGTAAAGGCGGCGGCAAAGTGCTCGGATTTAATAATTCTCTGCCTTGGACTTGACTCAACCTTAGAGGGTGAGCAGGGCGATGTAAGCAATGTATTCGCAAGCGGTGACAAGCTTGATTTACTGCTGCCGGAAAGCCAGAGAGAGCTTCTGGAAATCGTAAAGGAAACGGGCAAGCCGTTTATAGTATTGAATGCAACAGGCAGTGCGATTGATTTGTCGTTTGCTCAGGAGCATGCCGAGGCTGTGATGCAGGTATGGTATCCGGGTGCAGAGGGTGGCAAAGCGGTTGCAGATATGCTGTTCGGTAAAGTTTCACCGGGCGGAAAGTTGCCGATTACTTTCTATCACAACACAGACCCGATGCCGGAGTTTACCGACTACACGATGCAGGGCAGAACATACCGCTATATTGATTACAAGCCGTTATACGAGTTCGGTTACGGCTTGAATTACGGTGATGTAAAGCTGACAAAGGTTGAATGTGAGGATACATATATCAATGCAAAGGACAACGGTGCAGAGGTAGTTGTAAGTCTTAGAAATGACGATAAATACGAGGTCAGCGAGGTTGTGCAGGCTTATGTAAAGGTAAAGAGTGAAAACGAAGTACCGAACCGCAAGCTTGCGGCGTTCAAACGTGTAAGCATAAAGCCGGGCGAGAGCGTGAGCGTAAAGCTTGCGATTGATAAAATGTCATTTACAACAGTAAATGACAACGGCGAAAGAAATGCCGACGGTAGCGGTGCAGTGATTTATGCAGGGACAAATCCTGCGGATTTGGTTGAGATTGAGATATGATTTGTACATGGCATATACGCTTGCGTATATGCCATTGATTGTATAAGAAAACCACGCGATAGTCGCGTGGTTCAAAAAAGGCTATTGCCTATGCAGTAGACAAAGAAACTCCGATTATATATAATTAAATTGTGACCTGCCAGTTACAATAAAAATATATAATCGGAGGATATTAAAAT
>JAZQHZ010000019.1:0-10126 GCA_045540855.1 Clostridia bacterium | reverse complement strand
GTTACCGCCGATGCAGTATGAACGGTTGTTGACAACCGTATCATAGAAGAACTCCGCCGCCTTGCGATAATCCGCAAAGCTCTCATCCTCCTCATAAACCGTAGCCGCACCGATTACCTTCGGTATCTGCGTGTTTGCGTGCTTGCCCTGAAGTCTGTCCTCGCCGTTTGCAAGCGGTGCCAAGATTGCCTCCTCGCAGAAACGCAGTGCCAATTCCCAGTAATCCTCATTGCCCGTAATTGAATAGAGCTGACACATAGCCTCGTTCATACCGCCGTATTCACAGCCGAGCATATTTGCAAACTGTGCATCGGTGAGGTGGTCTGTAAGCTCCTTTGCCCAGTCCGCAAACTTGCAAACAACCTCCAACGCCTGCTCATTTCCCGTAAGGGTATATGTGTCGATAAGTCCCTGATAAATCTTGTGGATTGAATACCACGGCACCCAATATCCGCTGATATCAAAGCCGCCCACCTTCATATTCCCCGACCTGACTGCCGCCTCAAAATCCTGCGGCTTCCAGCCGCCGACAAAGCCCGTACCGCAGATTTCCTGATACTGTGCAAGCTTTGAAACCGCATAATCAAGCCTTTCCTTAAGCTGTGCATCCTCGCTTACGGCATACATCGTTGATGCGGCACTGAGCCAGTGTCCCAGAGAATGTCCCGTAATGCCCTTTGCACCGTAGCCACGATAGTTGTACGCTTCCCAGCCGCCGTAGTAATTCGAGGTGGAATTTGTCGCACCGGTTGAGTACGCAACAGGTGCTAAAAGCCTGTCAACGTCAATTGAAAGCAGCATTTCTCTGCCTGTTTCCTGCGATGCTTTAAAAATCCCGTCGCTAAGCTTAACCTCGCTCACTCCGAAGGATGAGCCGTACGGATTTGATACGCTTCTCTCCTTAGCCGCCGTAACGGGCTTTAAATCCTTGTCCCATAAATACGATTTCACGATAACTTCCTCCATTGCCGGAACGGTGAGTGAAATACTGTATTCACCGTCCGTAAAATTCTCAATTCTTTCCATATTGACAGCCTCTAATTTGCCCGAAGCATACGCCGCAATATATGTATATGCCGCCTCTGTATCGCTGTCGTTATTCACCTTATACACTGCCGTTGCCACATCATTTGCCGCACGCAGTGTTGAAATTGCACTGACTCCGCCCATCACCGAATCCGAGCTGATGTTCACCGTAGCCGTTGCGGCCATGTCAGAGCCATTGATTTTTCCGTTTACCGTAAACGTGCCGTCAGTGTTATTGAGCTCAGCATCATAGCTGTCCCACACAACCTCAACCTCACGTGAGGTGCCGTTTTCAAACGTAGCCTTCACGTATGACGGAAGCTGCACAATATCAAATGCACGTGATGCCACCTGCACCTCTTCAACCTCAACAATTCCCGAATTTGCCCTTGAGGCAAGCGAGAGAATCTCATCTGCCGGCAGTGCCGAGGAATAAATTTCAAACTCGTCTATGCAGCCGTTGAAATAAGGGTCGGCATACTGCGATTTTGCAAGGTAGTTCTTTGAAGTTGCACCCAGCGATGACGGCTTTAAGGTCATAGCGGTGTTTCTTCCTATTTCCACTCCGTTTGCATACATTATTGCGGTATTTCCCGACTGTGTGATTGCGATATGCGTCCACACGCCTGCCTTAAACGGCGAGGGTGCAGTGATTTTCTGCTCCGCACCTGCGTAATTGGTGGTAATTGCATACACCGTATTGCCCGTACCGTTGTCAGGAGTGAGGAACATATATTTATCCGTACCGTTTCCAAAGTCAAACACTCTTGCCCAGCTTGCGATTGAATCGGGGCGAACCCACGCAGAAATGGTGAAATCGCCAAACGAAGAAGCAACTCCCGAGGGCAGTGAGATATAGCCGTCGTTCACAAAATAAGCCGCCTTATCAAAAAGACCGTCATTATAGCTGACCGAGCCGTTTATGCTCACATCAGCACTTACGGCATCAAGCGGATACGAAACAGACGGAGTCTGTGCCAAAGCCGCCGTACCGATAAGGCATAACGCCGCCGATATAGTTAATATTTTCTTTTTCATAATTCCATCCCGTATGTATTTTATCTCACAAAGCTTACGCTCTTCACAAGCTTATCCTCTGCCGGCTTCATCGAATCCTTTTCCCATACATACGCATTTATCGTATATTCGCCCGGCTCGCTCAACGCAAAGCTTCCCTTTGCAGCTGTATTGACTTCTACAAGTCTGCCGTCAGCATACATCAGTGCAAGATACACATCCACTTCATCGCTTGTGTTAATGTATTCATACTCAACCACTCCGTCAGTATTCTTTACCCTTAACACCGGCTCACCCGTTGCAAGGCAGTATTCCTCCATTGCCTGCTCCTCGTTCATTGCATAGTCATACACTCTGAACTCGTCCAGACTTCCCACCGAATACTCGCCACTGCCCCAGTTTGCCTTGCCGATATATGCAATCGGGTTACTTCCCAAAAGCTTTTCAAGCTCAACCGCAGTTCTCACTGTCGCCTTTCTCACACCGTCAACATAGAGTGAATACGACTCATTTGAATACGATACAACCACGTGCTTCCACGCACCGTTATTGTAATTTGCCACTGCCGCTGTCGGACGTGACTGCGAGGTTGAATTATATCTCTCACAGGTCAGCTTCGCATTTGAATCAAGCACGCCGACATATTTCTCGCTCTGATACGTCTGCGAATTAGCATTCGGTGATGCATAGAACCACCACGACTGCGAGCTTGTCTTTGACATAAATGACACCGTAAAGGTATCAAGTCCCTTCAGGAGCGGTGTGCCATCAGCCGCACTTATCTCAATGAAATCAGTGCCGTCAAACACTGCTGACTTACCTCTGTATCCGTCCTCATACGCAATTGTGCCGTTGACCTTAGCTTGTCCTTTCTTCGGAGTTGCCTCGTTCTCGAAATCAAGCTCGAATATGAGATTGCCCTCTTCATATTCGCCCGTTGCCGGATATGCCGCCATAAGTGCGTTATATTCCTCCATAGTAATCGCCATTACAGTACCGTGGCGGTATGTGTTATCAAAATTGAAATCCGCACCCGAAATGAAGCTACCTTCTGCAATATCCTCCGTAATAAACGGCTTATAGCCCTGACTCTTTGAATAGAAGTCCAGAAGCAGACACCACTTGTCCTCGCCGTTTAATTTATACGCTGTCGGTCCCTCATAGCCCGTAACAGTATTGCCTGCCACATTGTTTAAGGTATAGCCGCTAACCTCGCTAAACGGTCCGTCAAGGCTTGTGCTCTGCTCCATTATTACAGATGACCTGCTCTCATTCTTCGTGAAGCGGTAGTAAATACCGTTATCCTTTAAGAAGGTAGTATCAATATTACTGTGATCTGTTTCAATATAAACCTCTGCCGGAGTAAAGTTCACGAAATCTCTTGTATAGCTGCGGTAAACTCTCTGCTTTGAATAGTTATCACCTGCAACCTTCGATGCCCAGAACACCATATATCTGCCTGTTGCATCGTCATACACCGTTTCCGGTGCCCACGTACAGCCTGCGTTATCCACTGCAACCTTAACCAATCTCGCCTCTGACCAGTTCACAAGGTCAGTCGATTCCCATATCACAATCGACTTACTTCCCGAGGTCTGGCAGGTGCCCCAGCGGTTTGAATCGTCACGTCTGTTATAGATTGAAAGGTCAGTTGCAACGATGAAGAACTTATCACCCTCCGGTGAACGGATGATGTGCGGGTCACGTGTACCCTTTTCGCCCACATTGCTCACTAAAACCGGAGCCGCCTCATTGATTGTTGTCCAGTTGATTCCATCCTTTGAAACGGAGAAATAAACCTGCTCACAATCCGCACTGCCCTCTGTGCCGACAAAGTGCGTAAAGAGATATGCTTCCATATCCTCCTCGCTCTTGCCCACTGCCCTTGCCTTTACAACTACCTCATATGTCTTTTCCTCGCTTACCGCACCCTTTGTAAATTGTGCAGTAAGTGTAAGCAGCTTATCGCTGTCACCACGTGTAACAACGCCGTCTGTTGTTATGGCTTCATCTGTCGAGGTCCATTTAATTTTTACTCCGTCCAGTTCCGACGGCATATACAGATTTCCGTAAGCCACCTCCGGAATTGTCATTCTGTTTATTACGTTTTCCACGTCCTCTGCCTCCGTTAGCGGTGCCTTCTCGCCATACACCACAAATTCCGATAAATTACAGTTATAATCCTCCGATGAGCCGTTATAGCTCTGCTTTCCCGAAGGAATTGAATATCTCACATAGCGGTACGGAGTTTCGTTATCTGTAAGCTCTGTCACATATGTAAGCACATTTGCTGCAGGAGCTGAATCAACTGTATACATAGTTGTCCAGTTTACTCCGTCATTCGAGCCAGAAACCATACCGTCAACCATACGGTATTCAAAGCCCTCTCTCGGTGCATATGCCACCATACCGATTGTGTACGGCGTGCCTAAATCATAGGTAACATATCCGGCATTAAGTCCGTCAAAATATGTTGCCGTGCTTCCGTCTGCCGCCTTTGCAGGGCCGTTTGCAGTGTTGTTGTTCCACGGATTTGAGCCTGTAACCATATCCGATGTAATATCAAGCTTAACACCGTTTACAACAGAAACCGTCTTTGAATTTGAGCCGACACTCTCGCTTGTAGCGATAACGTCAACCTTGCCGTTCTTTAAAATTGTAAGCACACCCGTCTGTGCATCAATCGTTGCAACGCTCTCATCCGAAACCGACCATACCACGTCCGAGCCGTCACTCGTTGTTGCACTATACACATAGTCAGAGCCCTTTGTAACAATTTCCGCACCGTCTATTGTAAGGTATCCCACATCTGCACTGTCGTTATCAATCACAAAGGTAGTAACAGAGTTCGGTGCAAGGTCATATGTAAACATCTTGTTATTCACCGCAACCGTACCTAAATCTGCAAGATGCTCTCCGCTTGCCATTGAGCCGCTTGTGCGGATAATGCGTGCTTCATCGCCCGTCTCAGAGAACGCCGATAAATCAAACTCGTATGCTCTTTCCTCGTCAAGCAGATTCATCGCAACAATCTTGATTGCACCCGTATCCTTGTTATATGCCGCCAGGGTATTCTCTGACGATGCAATAATGGTATCACCCGGCACGATATATTTCGTAAACTGACCGAACACGTAATATTTCTGTGTCAGCTCAATATTCTGTGTATCGTGGTTTCCGAATGCCACGCCCCACAAACCGTTGTTGTGGTTATATGAATTATTTTCCTCACCCGCAAAGGTCGAATCTCTGTGATAGTCCACAATGTCCCACAGTACCCATGCCGAGGGCTGCATACCGTTCATATCTGCGATGATGTGGCGTGCAAGTGCAAGACCTGCACCCATATTGCCCGGATTTGTTCCGGCAATATCACCGTTATCCACCTCACTCATCCACAGAGTTTTACCCATCTGAATTGCCTTTGTGCGAAGCTCATTTCTCTTCGAGCCGCCGTAGGTATGCGTATCAATTCTGCCAAGTGCATTAACCGCCTCAGTGCTGAGCTTGCCTAAATTCGTAATTGTCTGGTCAATGCTTGTTTCGTCCATTCCCACCACAAGCACGTCATTTAAGCCCTCATTATCAAGTGCCTCTCTTGTAGCAACAAGTATTCTTGACTCACTGTTGCCCGGGTCATAATGACAGCCCTCTTGTTTCCAACTGTTAGCACCCCAGTATGAGGTGTCCGGCTCATTCATCGGCGAATAGCTTTCAAAGGTGATTCCGAAATTATCCTTGAAATATCTCGTAGTCTGTGCAATGAACTTCGCAAAATCGTCCACCATATCCGAGCGTAAATTGTCCTTGGAAGCATCCGTCGCACCCGATGAACATCCCGAATTCGTCATAAAATACGGAGGCGAGTTTGAAAAGCCCTCAATATATAAATCGGGATTGGCTTTAAGTGCCGCAAGGGTGATATTTCTCTGATTCTCGTCCACACTCCAGTCATAGACGATATCGCCGTTCTCGTCAAAGCCCGTCGCATAGCCCGGCACCTTTGAATCCGAGCGGGTGATATGCGTATGTGTCGGGTCGTCACCGCCGCCTAAGTTATAGCGGGCAATATCAAGTCCAAGACCGTTTTCGCTGAAGAAATAATCTGCCGATTGCTGTGTCATCTGCTCGCTGTAACCAAGTCTGTTTGCCCACCAGCAAAGGCTTGTGCCCCAGCCCTCGAAGCGGCCGTTATTAAATGGCGAAGCATATGACGGATTTAATGTAACCGTTGTAGCCTTTGCCATCAGCTTTGCCGTTTGTGCACTTGCATACGGCACACCGATAACGGGCATAAGCGTTGCCGCAAGCGATAAGGCGAGTAATCTTTTCAATTTCATAAGAATATGTCTCCTTTGTCCCAAATTTTTCACTTATTATATTATACAATAAACAAAAGTCAATTGCAAGCATTTTTACAGCTTTATCCCTTAAATATACGTTTTTCTCTGATAATTATATGTTGACTTTAATATATGATGAGTGGTATAATATCTATATTGATTTTTAAGAAAGGACTGAGTATATGGAATACGTTTCAATAACGGGCGTTATTGAGGAAATTATATATCAGAACGTGGACAACGGCTATACCATATGCGATGTCCATACAGATGATAACGACCTTATAACCGCAACAGGTGCAATGCCCTGCGTGAGTGCAGGCGAAAGAATCCGCATAGCAGGTACGTGGACAACACATCCCGACTACGGCGAGCAGCTTCGTGTTATGGAATACGAAATCGTCGCACCGAGTGATGAGGTTTCAATTATAAAATATCTCTCATCGGGAATTGTGCCGGGAATACGTGCGGCAACGGCGAAAAAGCTTGTGGCAGAGTTCGGCGATAAAACGCTTGAAATCCTGCTCACTCAGCCTGATTTAGTCGCACAGATAAAGGGAATTTCCTCCAAAAAGGCACACGAAATGAGTGCGGCATACGCCGAAACGCAGTCAATGCAGAGTATTGTGATGTTTTTGCAGAAATATAACATTTCCGCCGCAATGGCAGTGAAGGTGCATATGTATATCGGCACAGACGCAGTTGAGAAAATCAAGCTCAATCCGTATATGCTTGCCGACCACATCGAGGGCATCTCCTTTGCCACCTCGGACAATATCGCCTTCAATCTCGGCTTACCCAAGAACTCACCGCAGAGAATTTCCTCCGGCATTCGCTACATTTTAAATGAAGCGGCGTATAATAACGGTCACGTATATATGCCACGCAGACTTCTTTTGGATGAGGCAACCTACCGCCTCAATGTCAGCGAGGACGAAGCAGAAACCGCACTGCAATCGCTTATAGCGGAACGTGCAATAATCGAGGATATTGTTGACAGGGAAAATGCCTGTTTCCTCTTCTCCTTCTACGAGGCAGAGGGAACAGTGGCAAAAAAGCTTTCATTTATGTCACGCAACAAGCCAAAGCATACTATGAGTGAGGACGAGGCAGAAAAGGCAATCGACCGCTTTGAAGCCACAAGCAGCTTCACCCTTGCCTCACAGCAGAGAAACGCCGTTGTAACGGCACTTTCATCGGGAGTTATGGTCTTAACGGGCGGTCCCGGTACGGGAAAAACCACCACCATAAAAACCATTATATCCCTGCTTGAGGAAATGAAATTAAACATAGCACTCGCCGCACCGACGGGACGTGCCGCCAAGCGTATGACGCAGGTTACGGGCAAGGAGGCAAAGACTATCCACAGAATGCTCGGCGTGCAGATGATAGGCGGTGCACAGGTATTCACTCACGACGAGGAGCATCCGCTGCTTGCGGATGTAATCATCCTTGACGAGGTGAGTATGATAGATATAAAGCTGATGTCGGCATTTTTGCGTGCAGTAAAGCACGGTGCAAGGCTCATCCTCTCAGGTGACAGCGACCAGCTCCCCTCGGTAGGTGCAGGAAACGTCTTGAAGGATATAATAGACAGCTCTGTCGTACCGGTAATCGAGCTCAACCGCATCTTCCGTCAGGCAGAGGAAAGCCTTATAATCGTGAATGCACACGCAATCAACAGAGGCGAGCTTCCCAACCTCACCTCTAAAACCAATGACTTCTTTTTCCTTAAAAGGCAGACTCCGGAGCAAAGTGCCTTCACCGTAACGGATTTGTTCTGTAACAGACTTCCAAAAAGCTACGGAGTAAATCCCGTTTCGGATATTCAGGTGCTCTCTCCAACAAAAAAGGGCATCGCAGGCACGATAAATCTGAATAAATTGCTCCAGCAGCATATAAATCCGCCTCGCCCCGAGCTTAACGAGCACACCTACGGCAACATCACCTACCGCGTAGGTGATAAGGTGATGCAGACGAAGAATAACTATGATATTCCCTATTCACGTGACGAGGGCGATAACGGGCTTGGCATTTTCAACGGCGATATGGGAATAATTGAGGAAATCAACACCCACGATAAAATTATGACCATAATTTTCGACGAGGACAAGCGTGTAGCCTATCCCTTCACCAACCTTGACGAGATAGATCTCGCCTATGCAATCACCGTCCACAAGAGCCAGGGCAGTGAATTTCCGATGGTTATAATGCCGGTCTGTGCATATAATCCGATGCTTATGAGCCGCAACCTTTTTTACACCGCTGTTACAAGAGCGAAGCAAATGGTTGTACTGGTAGGCAGTGAAAAAACCGTAATGAATATGACATATAACAACACCTATCATAAACGCTACACCGGCTTATCCGAGAGAATAAGCAGTATCTGCGAGGTGCTTGACGGTAAAAGCGAAATGTAATCTTTGTCTTTAAATTGTAACTATGTTACCAAATAAAATGTATATAAACTGCAATTGTAAAAAAAATGAAAAATTGTTGAAATTTTTTTAAAAAAGGGCTTGCAATACAAGATATAGTATGCTATAATAATAAATGTAGAACGAAATCACATTCTACCCTTTTATCCTATACATAGCAAAAACGAAAAAGGCTCCTTCCGCAAAGCTGCTTTTTTCGTTTTTTGTTTTTTATCCGGAGGTAATAAATATGAGCAATCCGTTCCCGTATTCGGATGACAATAAACGCTATCACACCTGGAATTATCACCTTCGCCACACCTTTGGCACGAAGGTAATGAAAATATCGTTAAACGCCGGCTTCACCTGCCCGAATATCGACGGCACAAAGGGTGTAGGCGGCTGCACATACTGCTCTTCAAGCGGCAGTGGTGATTTCGCAGGCGATCCTGCACAGAAAATCCTTGAGCAGTTTGAAGAGGTTCGCACCCGTATGCACAAAAAGTGGAGCGAGGGCAAATATATGCCGTATTTCCAGGCACATACCAACACCTATGCACCCGTCAGCGTACTGCGTGAGCGCTTTGAGCCTGCCCTGAGACAGCCGGGTGTAATAGGAATAAGCATAGCCACAAGGGCAGATTGCCTTGAAGATGATGTTTTGGACTACCTCTCAGAGCTTAACGAGCGTACATATCTGCTCGTGGAATTAGGCTTGCAGAGTATTTTTGACGAAACAGGCGAAAAAATCAACCGCTGCCATACCTATAACGAGTTCCTCGAGGGCTATAAAAAGCTGACCGCCCGTAACATCCGGGTATGTGTACACCTGATAAACGGGTTGCCCGGCGAAACGAAGGAAATGATGATAGAAAGTGCAAGGACAGTGGCAGCATTAAATCCCTACTGCGTAAAGCTGCATCTGTTGCACGTCCTTAAAGGCACACCGATAGCCGCCCAGCTTGAAAGAGGCGAATTTTCGCTTTTAAGCTTAGAGGAATATGTCGACATCATAGTATCACAGCTTGAGGTATTCCCTGAAGAAACGATAATCCAGAGATTAACCGGAGACGGAGCAAAGGACGACCTCATAGGTCCGTTATGGAGTCTTAAAAAATTTGTGGTATTGAATGAAATAGATAAGGAGATGCTGCGGCGGGACACGTGGCAAGGAAAAATGAGTTTATCAGCGAAGTGATAAACTCATTTTTTTGTGTGGTAATTTATCGGGGAGTTGTTAATGCAGTGCATCGGGACTTTGTCCCCTGCTTATGCAGTGCTTATTGTTATGCAGTTGGTACCCCTACTTACTTTTCTACCTAC
>JAZQHZ010000018.1:0-1961 GCA_045540855.1 Clostridia bacterium | reverse complement strand
CTGAGCAATCAGCTCAGGCGGCAGCTCATAGAAAAAATCCGATGTTTTCAATTATTTATCTCCTTTATTTTGCAGTTCTTGGCTTTCCATACCAGTAATTCATATCAATTCCGTCATCATCAATTCCGTCTACCTTGCCCGAATCGGTATACTGCCACATTGTATATTTACCTGCATATGTACATTCGGTATTATACTGTGCAACCCATTTATACCACGTAGGATTATCAAATGCTTCATCTGTAAGGTAGTATTTCCACCAGTTTGTGCTTGCGTAAATTCCCACCTCATATCCTGCCGCCTGAATTATATCACAGAAGGTCTGTGCTATTTCCCCAAGCACCTCAGGCTCAAGTGCCTTTTGCGAAGCATCCTCAATATCATAATACAACGGGAACGACAAATCGCAGCCCTCAAGCATTCTCAATGCGTGCTCCGCCTCACCTGCCGCCCTTTCGGGAGTTGTTGCATAAGAATAGATATATGCTCCGTACGGTATACCGTATTTTTCGCACGCCACAGCATTTTTCTTGAAATATGCGTCATCCTGACTCTTGTCATTCTGACCGTAGCCGAGGTTTAAAATCGCAAAATCAATTTCATCCTTTGTCACCTTCCAGTTTATTTCCTCCTGCCAGTGACTTACGTCTATACCGTGCATTACATATTCTGTTTCAAGCGTTGCACCTGTTATGCCTTCCTCTTTTCCACCCGATGTTATCGGTCGCTTTGTCGGCTTAGGCGTCGGCTTTGGTGTTGGCTTAGGTGTAGCCTCTGAAGCAGGTGCCTTTGTAGGCTCTGCAGTCGGTTCTTCAGTCGGAGCCGGCGTTGTGACCGGTACAGGTGTTGGTGTAGCATTCGCATTTGCAAGTGCTTCCGGCGATTCTACAAAAATAGTACCGCTTTCATAGTGGAATTCAACACTCAGTCCTATTGTTTCGCTTATAAATCTCACCGGAACCATCGTTTTTGTCTCGCCGCCCTTCTGAGCAATCAGCTTCGGCACAACGTTACCCGGTATTGCCATTCTCTTTCCGTTGACATATGCCATATTATTGTTAATGTACATTCTTATATAGGTTGTGCCGTATTCCACCTCGACACATCTTGTTTCCATATTATAACCCACTGTTGCACCAAGCTCCTCAAAAATCTCACGAACAGGAACAAGTGCTCTGTCATTGAATATAATCGGGTTAAGCGGAAGATTATCCATAGACTTATTGTTCACCACAAGCTTATATATCGAGCCCGAATATTCCACGGTTTTACCGTCATATTCTATATACATCCGCTCTGCATATACACTGTCAGTAAACAACATACACCCGACCAAAGCCAGTATTGTTATAAACCTTTTAAAAACTCGCATTACATTCTCCCTTTTATTCTTATTCCTCTTTACCTATCCATTTCACACCGAAATGATCGTATGCAGTCTGGGTTGCTATTCTTCCTCTCGGAGTTCTTGCAATAAAGCCAAGCTGCAATAAGTAGGGCTCGTATACATCCTCAATGGTGTTTGCATCTTCACCGATTGTTGCCGCAAGCGTATCTAAGCCTACCGGACCGCCGCCGAAATTCTCTATCATCGCCATCATCATACGTCTGTCGATAATATCAAGTCCAAGCTCGTCCACTTCCATCATTTTCAGTGCCTCGTCAGCCACCTTCCACGTGACATTGCCATTGTATTTAACCTGTGCATAATCACGCACACGCTTTAAAAATCGGTTTGCAATTCTCGGCGTTCCACGTGAACGGGATGCGATTTCTGCCGCCCCTTCCTCGTCCATTTCTACTCCAAGAAGTCCTGCACTTCGCATAACTATTCTCTGCAAGTCCTCCGGCGTATATAATTCAAGCCTCAACATAACACCGAATCGGTCACGAAGCGGTGTGGTAAGCTGTCCTGCACGCGTAGTTGCACCGACAAGCGTAAACTTCGGTAAATCCAACCG
>JAZQHZ010000017.1:0-6872 GCA_045540855.1 Clostridia bacterium | reverse complement strand
TATGCAGATGGAGCGTGACCTTGCAATTTCACAGAGTGTGGCGGCAAGAATGAAAACGGATGCCGCAGTTATAAACAAGCGATATTCCGTACAGGAGATAATGAGTGTTATTTCAAATATGGATATATGCATAGGAATGAGACTTCACAGCCTTATCTATGCGGCAGTGTCTGCAATTCCTCTTATAGGACTTGTGTATGACCCGAAGGTATCAAGCTTTATGGAGCATACACATCAGAAGCTGTTTGCAGGGGTGAAGGAGCTTGACGAAAAGACCTTGACAGGGCTTATTGACAAATGTATGGAAAGCTATGACGAAACGGTAGCAGACCTTAAGGCAAATCAGAAGGAGCTTAAGGAGCAGGCGTTAATTAATGCAAGGCTTGCGATTGAGCTTTATGAAAAGGGGAGTGTAGACGTTGAGTAAAAATGCAGGAAAAAAGATGCTCCTGACTGCTGCATTTATGGCAATGGCAACACTGTTATCAAAGGTTCTGGGACTTGTGCGTGATTCTATGCTCACAGCCTACTTTGGCTCAGGTATGGAAAGTGATGCGTTTTTAACCGCATCAACAATTCCAACACTGCTTTTTGACGTAGTCATAGGCGGAGTGATTTCAGCAACCTTTATCCCGGTATTCAACGATATAATGGCGAAAAAGAACCGTGACGAGGCGATGAAATTTGTAAACAAATTCATCACGCTGATACTCACTGCCTCGGTAGCCATTGCAGTTCTGGGAATAATATTTGCTTCACCGCTTGTAACATTGCAGGCACCGCATTACGACAGTGCAAAGCACGTGTTGACAACACAGCTTACGGCAATAATGTTCCCGATGATAATATTTACGGGGCTTGCATTCTCGTGCGTGGGACTGCTGCAGTCGTTCGGTGAATATAACATTCCGTCGATAATAAGCCTTGTGTCGAACATCGCAATAATTATTTATTACGTGATATTCGGTCAGAAGTTCGGTGTTTACGGACTTTCGGTAACAATGGTGATTGCGTGGAGCTTACAGCTTATAATCCAGTTACCGTATTTAAAGAAATTCGGAGTAAAATACCGTCCTGACTTTAAGTTCAGGGATCCATCAATAAAGCAGGCAATAATGCTTGCAGGACCTATGCTTATTTCTACGTGGGTACAGCCCTTGTATTCATTGGTAAATCAGAGGCTTGCGTCAAATGTTGATTCGGCGGTTACATATATTCAGCAGTCAAGCAGACTGTATCTGATAGTGACCGGAGTATTCAGCTTTGTGGTGACAAACCTCATTTTCCCGAAGCTTTCACAGGCAGTGGCAAACAACAATAAGGAAGAAGCAAATTCATTGGTAGTGACATCAATGAAAGCAATTTTTCTTGTAATACTGCCGATAATGGGAATGTTTATGGTGCTTTCACAGCCTGTAACAAACATAATTTACGGCTACGGAAAAATGGATGCACAAAGCGTGGGTGAGATAAGTAAGCTGTTGCAGTGTTACAGTATCGGTATGATAGCGTTGGCAGTGAATGAGGTGCTGTCAAAGGCATTTTTCTCAATGCAGGATTCAAAGCCGCCGATGCGTAACTCAATCATCAGTATGATAGTGAATATCATACTTGCATATGTATTATATCACTATATTTCAACTCCGGGACTTGCACTTGCAACGGTGTGCGGCTCGGTAGTGAATGCACTTTTAAACTATATCTGTATGACAAGAAAATATCCGGGAATGTTCAAAAAAGCAGACGGAGTGCAGATATTAAAAATTATTGTAAGTGCGGTTGTAATGTATGCAGTGCTGTATTTTATATACAACGCTGTAACAGGAATAATAGACGAGTCAACGGTATCAGGCTCTATGGCGGTAGCCATAGTCAGCGGAGGTATATCGGGTGTGGTATATCTTGTGCTGTGCCTTGTATTGAAGGTTGACGTTATAATAAATGCAATAAACAGCTTAAAAGGAGGTAAAAGGCTTGAATAGTATGATAATAGCCTCAGTGGCAGGATTTTTCAAAAGCTTTGGCGAAAAATTTACTCATACGTGGATATATGCACTGATTATGTCGGTTTATACTGCAATATCACGTGCGTGGAAGGGTAGTAAAATAATGACTCTTTTCCGTAAAAATTCACGTGAGGGAATGGTAGAAAAAAGCCTTATATGGAAAATCTGTCATCTGCCGTTTGCGATTATTGAAGCAATCGGTAAAAAGCTTGGAAAGCCGATAAAAACGGCGATAGAAAAGAGCTATGCGTGTAGCTTGGGCAGAAGCTATATCCAGAATTTTATGGCGATAAATTCTCGGTTTTTCGGAACTGTGCTTCTGTGTGCATCCCTTTCGGCATTTGCCATAAAGTATGCACGTGACGGATACGCAATGACATTGCTTCTAATAGCGGCGGCAGTCGGTGCGGTGCTTATGATTTTTAATTACAATTTTATGGCATTTTTAAATCCGTCGTGGCTTGTGAAATTAGTGAAATGCTGTGCAGGCTTCAGAGATATAGACTTTGAATTTTTTGATGAAAACGAAACAAAGGGCAGGGCAAGGCTTATACTTGCCTCGCTTACGGGACTTGTATCCGGTGCGGCAATGATTATGGTTTCACCGCTTATCGGAGCGGCTGTGCCGTTTGTGATATTTGGAATGCTTGCAGTGCTGTGGCAGCCGGTAATCGGCGTGTATGCAGCAATTGCAATCGCACCGATAGTGCCGACAATGATGCTTGCGGGAGTATGTATCTGGACTGCAATGTCACTTGTAATCTATTCGTGGACAAATGAGGGCTTCAAGTGGAAAATAGACGGTGTAGGACTTGGAATAATCCTGCTTTTGGCAGTACTGTTTGTATCAAGTGCACTGTCGTTTGCGATGCTGGGCTCGCTCAAGGTATGGGCAATGTATCTTGTTCTTGCCGGCTTCTATATCGTGATTATAAACACAATCGAAACAAAGGAAGCCTTATACGGACTTTTAAGAATATTCGTGATTTCGGGTGCACTTGTAGCCCTTTACGGAGTGTGTCAGTACGTATTCGGCTGGACAACCACTAATGCGTGGATTGACGAGGAAATGTTCGAGGACGAAACAATGCGAGTGTATTCAACGCTCGGCAACCCGAATGTATTGGGCGAATTTCTCCTGCTGGTGCTTCCGGTAGCGGCAGTATTTATGGTAAAGGATGCGTGGAAGCACAGCTCAAAATACATTTATGCAGGAATGTTTGCACTGCTTTTCTTATGCCTTATCTTAACACAGTCAAGAGGCTGCTGGATAGGCTTTATGTTAGCGGCAGTGATATTTGTAACCTTCTACGAGGGCAGATGGTGGAGCGTGTTGCCAATTGTGATACTGCTTTTACCGCTTGTAGTTCCGGATACAATAGTTGACAGAATGATGTCGGTAGGTAATATGGAGGACTCATCAACCTCGTACCGTGTATATATATGGATGGCAACCCTGGGAATGTTAAAGACCTACTGGCTTGGCGGAATAGGTATGGGTGAAGCGGCGTTCAACGAGGTGTACCCGTTCTATTCGTACAATGCAATCGTAGCACCGCATTCACATAACACCTTCTTACAGCTCACTATTGAGGCAGGCGTAGGAGCATTATTGGTATTTATCGTGATGCAGGTGGTATTTGCACAGAAGATGCAGTCTGTGTACAAGCTTAATGATAAAAAGAGCCTTGATTCATCAATGGCTCTGGCGATAGGTGCAGGAGTTATAGGCTTCCTGGCACAGAGTATGTTTGATTATACCTTCTACAATTACAGAGTAATGTGCATATTCTTTATGGTGCTTGCTATGGGAATTGCACTCAAGTATGCAGTAGAAAAGGACGGAGGTAAGACGAATGAAATATAAAATTATAGAGGTTTCGTCAGATACCAATATCGGCGGTGCAGGCAAGTGCCTGATAACACTGCTTGAAAATTTTGATTATGATAAATTTGAGGTAAAGGTTATACTTCCGAAAAACAGCCTGTTAAAGCCTCATATTGAAAAGACAGGTGTTGAGGTGATAGAGGTTGACGGCATAGCCGATAAATCTCTTGATACAAGGGCAATCGGCGAATTGAAAAGGATATTTAAAACCGAAAAGCCTGACCTTGTACACACTCACGCAAGTATGTCAGCACGAATTGCCGCACGTATGGCAGGTGCAAAGGTGGTATACACCCGTCACAGTGTGTTCCCGCCGTCAAAGAAGATTTCAAAGGGAATAGGCAAGGTAATAAACGGAGCAATCAATAACTACCTTGCAGACGGAATAATTGCAGTGGCAGAGGCGGCAAAGGAAAACCTCACAGATACCGGAATAACCGAAAATAAAATACGTGTTATTTTAAACGGCGTAGACGGACTGAGTGCAAAAAGTGAGGAAGAAAAGAAGGCAAACAGAGACCGCTTTGGTGTGAAGGAAGGCGAAAAGGTGGTTTCAATTGTAGCAAGACTTGAGGATATCAAGGGACACGAATACTACATTGAAGCCGCAAAAATGCTTCTTGATAAGGGGATAAATGCAAGATTTTTCATTGCCGGCACTGGCTCATATGAAGAAACACTTAAAAAGAAGGCACAGGAGCTTGGTGTTAGCGATAAGGTGATATTCACAGGCTTTATTTCAGACGTGGACGCACTTATGAGCATAACTGATATTCAGGCAAATGCGTCCTATGGCACAGAGGCAACAAGCCTTGCCCTGCTTGAGGGAATGAGCCTGGGTATTCCGGCAGTTGTGTCGGATTTCGGCGGAAATCCGGGAGTTATAAAGGACGGAGTGAACGGATTTGTGGTGCAAAAGCAAAACTCGAAGGCGTTGGCAGACGGACTTTATAAGCTGTTAAATGATGCGGCTGTGTATGAAAAGACAAGCAAGGGTGCGGTTGAGATTTTCAATAAAACCTTCACTGCACAGGCAATGACAAGGAATACCGAGAAATATTATACAGAGGTTTTGGGAGGTTGATTAAATGAAAGCAAAGAAATGGACATTTATAGATACCCTTATAGTGCTTATCGTAGTAATTGCGGCGGCAGTGGGTATTGTTATGCTTAAGCCGTCAATGGGTACTGCGACGGAGAATAAGAAGGTAGAGCTTACGGTGCTTATCCAGAATAAGGACATAGAGCTTGCACAGGCTATTACGCCGGGTGCAAAGGCAACATTGAGCCTTACTGAGAAGGACGGCGGAATTGTCAAGGACGTAAAGTATGACACTGCAAAGCAGATGACCTTCAATTCAATTGACGGAACATATTCAAACGTTGAAGCAGAGGGCAAGGTTGACATCTATGTAACAGTAGAGGCTGATTGCACAATCTCGGATAAAGCCATAAAGACCGGCGGCACTGCTATAAAGGTTGGTGCAGAGATTCCGGTAAGAGGCAAGGGCTTTGCCACAAGCGGTTTCGTAATTGATATTGTAGACTAAGACTGAATAAATTTCCGCATCTCACCACTTTTCGTGACTTGGAGTATCCACATACGCCGTCGTTCCTCAAAGTGGTAATTTGCGAAAATTTCTTGCAGTCTAAGAACAGAAAAGGAGAAAGAAATGGATAAGAACGGAAAAATCTTCGGCAAAATCAGTATAATAGACTTATTTGCGATCATACTTATTTTAGCGGTAGTAGTTGGAATCGGAGTAAGATATGGTGCAAAGGCTACAACTGCGGTGCAGTCTTCGGAAAAATTCGAGTGCGTGATTGAGGTTGCAAATGTACGTGAATTTACGGTAAAGGCACTTGAAAAGGGCGGAGTTATAACAGATAAGAAGAGCGAGATTGAGCTTGGTGAAATCATAAGCGTGGAAACTGAGCCGGCACTCTTCCAGTCAACAACAGCTGACGGAAGAATCATAGAAACAGAGCTTCCGGAGAGATATAACTGTATCGTGACAATCGTAGCAAACGGTAAAGTATCGGATGATGCATATATTATGGACGACAGCAATGAACTTTCGGTAGGACGTAATATTGAGATTTACTCAAAGTACGTGAAAACCAGTGGAGACATCAAGAGCGTTAAGATGCTTGAAGAATAATACAAAAGAGCGGCTTAAAAAAGCCGCTCTTTTGTGCATTGAAATAGACGGGCAAGTATTGACTTTTTCTTGATTTTGTGCTATAATTAAACAGATACTGGATAGTTGTAACCAAAATTGAAAAATCGCAGTATCACTACAAAAAAAGGAGTGATTTTAAATGCTTAAAAGCATGACAGGCTATGGCAGACAGGAATCTGTTATAGACGGCAAGAAGATTCTTGTCGAAATCAAGTCAGTAAATCACCGTTTTGCAGATTACAATATCAAGGTGCCGCGTCATCTGGGATTTTTAGAGGACAGAGTTAAAAAGCTGGCTTCTGAAAATATGACAAGAGGTAAGATTGATATTTATGTTGCAGTTGAAAGCGGTGACGACAGCTCAGACAAGGACATTATATTAAACACAGAGCTTGCAAAGAGCTATATCAATGCATTGCACGAGCTTCGTGACAAGTTCGGTTTGAAGGATGACATCAGTGTATCAAGCGTTGCACGCTACACAGAAATCTTCAAGAGCGAACGTCGTGAAGAGGACGAGGAGGCATTGTGGCAGTCAGTCAGTACTGTTATGAAGGATGCAATTGATGCGTTTGTCGCAATGCGTGTAAGAGAGGGCGAAAGAATTGAAAAAGACCTCGTTGCAAGAATCAACTATATGAAGGAGCTTGCAAAGAAGGTTGACGAGCGTTCGCCTGAAACTGTAAAGGAATACAGCGACAGACTCTATGCAAGAATCAAGGAAGTGCTTGCAGACAAGACAATAGATGAGGGCAGAGTTTTAACAGAGGTTGCAATTTTTGCGGACAAGGTTGC
>JAZQHZ010000016.1:0-7793 GCA_045540855.1 Clostridia bacterium | reverse complement strand
CCCGTTTGAATCGTTTGGGCGAGTGCAAACATCCCGTTAAATTCAAATTTGAACTGCAAACAATTCAGCATCAACATAATTCTAATCATAATTTACCAAAATTCAAGGAGCTGTTTTGTAACAGCCCCTCTTTCATATTATTTGTACATAAGATTGAAATAGTCAAAGTTTCCGCAGTACTTTCCTGTTGTTGTACTCTTCATAAAGAGTCCCATTGTGCCTGCCTTTGCATTCTTTACAACTATATTGTTGCTCTTGAAATCGTTCCAGTTCTTTGTACTTGCTATAAGCGTTGTTGAGCCGAGGCTTGCATCACTTGTAAGCAATGCATCTATCTGACTCTGTGACATTGATGCAAGATCAAGTCCCGATACGTCTACTGCAAAGAATTCAACCGTTACAATTCCTGTTTCCTTTGTACCTGCCACAAGCTCAATTACCGCTAAGTCATTCATATCTCTTTCACCGAAATAGAATGTATCGTTGTTTCTTGTGTTGTCAATTACATAGCTGTTGCTTGCACCTGATACGGCACTCTTTGTCATACCGGTGTTTGCCCAGCAGTTATTGTAATCCTCAAATTCTGTTTTTGCAGTGTATGAAGTATCCGGCAACGGCTCCGGTGTCGGTGTTGCTGTCGGCTCCGGTGTAGCTGTCGGCTTTACATATTCCTTTTCTGTATCAAAGAATACTGCAAAGATTGTCTTGTTTGAGCCACCGCCGTAGATATATACAGGCGAGCCAGCCTCAACAGGCACCTCCATAGCTGTAAGCACACCGTCTCCTATACCGTAGCACTGTGCTAAATCCTTACCGTTCTGATTTGCGATAACATAACGTTCAGTATTCGCCTCAAAGAATACAGTAACTACGCCGTCTGCTTCAGGTGTAAAGTATACACATTTAAGTGTGGAACTTCCTCGTCCGCCCTTGAGTCCCCTTGTAAACGTATAGCTTACTCCGTTGTAGGTGGCTGTTCTGCTCTTTGCCTGCGTCTGCCATCCGCCGATACCGTCCATACCTGTTCCGCTCGTCAGCTTCAATCCGTCTGAAGTATCGAAGAATGAATCGAACGCCGCATCGTCGAATCTATATATAGTAAGTGATTTAACAACCGGTTCAGCATAAGTGTGATTTACTGCATCATCGAGCGGATTCATTGTCAAAATGCCGTCCCATAATGTAATCTTCACCTCATCGCCCTCTGCATATCCCTCTAAGATATACTCGCCTGCTGCGCCGAATTCTGTTGTCTTGACTGATACGAGTCTGCCATTGTCATACTTTGACTCTGCTATCACTCCGCTTTCATACGGAATTGTGAGCTTTATTTTACCGCCCTTTTCACTTGATATCTCAAAATCGCTCATAAGATATTCAAGCTCTATAAAGTCAAGACACGCTGTATTTGTCTTTACATAAATTGTTCCGCAGCCGTTTTCGTCAAGATTGAGCTTTTCAAGCTCCTTGCGGTTTACAACTGCCTTTGCTGTTGCAAATGAATCGCCTGTTGCATCAGGCTTTGCACTTGCAATCACTCGATCAGCATTTGAGCCGAGCGATACAAGGATTTCACCGCCCTGCGATGCTCTGAAGGTAATGCCTGTAAGTCTGTCAAGCTTCACGCCGTCAAAGCGTAACCAGCCGCCTGATGTTACAGTTGCCGCACCTGATGCCGCTGAATTTGCCGTCGGCACTGCACCTGCCATATCCTCTGCACTCTCCGCCTCTATCTGGAGATTTGCATTGATGATGATTTCGCCGCACTTCATATTGGTGTAGTCATTTGCCACAACCTTGAATATACCGTTTTCATATAAGGTGAGCTCGCCTGTATAGCTGTCAATCTCAGCCGCCTTTCTGAGTGAGTTATCAAGCTTTTCAATTGTCCATACAAGCTTTGAGCTGTCTAACTTTGAATCTGCATCAAATACCTCAAGTGCAATCTTTGCCGGATTTTCCTTTGTGATTGTACCGCTGATGCTATCTGCCTCTGCAACATACTCACCTATTCCCTGCGATGAATAGTTAATTGCATTCTTTGAAATAACCCACTTATTCTGCGAGTCTATTGTATATGAAGCCTCAAGTGTAACCTTTTCAACCGACTTAATTGCCTCAACTGCCTCGTCATAAAGCGGTGCTAAATCCTCTCCGAGAAGTGTTGCACCAAGCTTTGCACGGTAATCATTATAAAGCTTTGTTACCTTTTCCCAGTTTTCTGCTGTGAATGCCGCTTCTGAATATATCGAGAACGCATCGTCAAGCTTCTTGACATAGCCTTCTACTATTTCATCAGCTACTCTGTCCTTTAACTCTGTAACTACCGGGAATGATGATGTTACTGTATTTTCACCCTCTGTTACTGTCAGAGTAATTGTTGCAACACCTGCTGTATTACCTGCCTTTACAATACCGTTTTCATCAACAGTGGCTACATTTTCATCCGAGCTTGTATATGCAACCTCATATGCCGAAAGGTCAGTTATAATTGCATTGTTTCTGAGTACAACATTTGCATCTGCATCAATTTCATTGACCGGTGCCGCACCCTCTTCATTAACAGCCGCAACAAGCTTGATTCCTGTCGGAACAGTGTATGCTCGCTTAATGTCCTTTGAAAGCTCACCCGTAACCATAACGGTTGCTATTTCTTCAATTTCACTTGAGTTCTTTCCTACTGCAAGTGTGTACTCGCCATTAACTGCATACTCTGACTGTGCAGTCTCGTCAAAGAAGGTTACATCTGATAAATTCAGTGTGAATTCAGCAGTCTGTGTCTGACCTGCGGCAATTTCCACTCTGTCAAAGCCCTTTAACTGCTTATACGGTAAGTTCACGCCGTCTGCACCCGGAACGCTTACGTATAACTGTGCAACCTCTGCACCGTCATACTCGCCCATATTTGTGATGTCTACCTTTATGTTTAATGTATCGTTTACATCAGCCTCTGCCTTGTCTACTGTGAGATTTGAATAGTCAAACTCTGTGTAGCTCTTTCCGTAACCGAACGGATACACTGCATTGCCTTTGTAATACTGATATGTTCTGCCCGGCTGTGAGCCGTGCTGATTTATTTCGTAGTCTGTGTTATTGTAGGTTATTCCGTTTACTGTTTCCTTCGGTGAGCCAAGCGGTAATAAATCAAGGTCTGATTCGGTGTACCAGGTAGTTGTAAGCTTACCTGACGGAACTGCCTTACCTGTAAGGATATTTCCCAAAGCCTCGCCCTGTGCCTGACCGTTATACGAATTCCAGAGCATTGCCTTGCAGCTGTCCTTGAATTCCTCTACATTCACCTGACCAACTGTCGATAAAACAACGATTGCCTTATCCGGATATGCTCCGCAGATTTCTGCCGCGTGAGTCTGTGTAATCGGCAAGTCGATTGATTCACGGTCATTTGACTCGCTTGAATCAGCTACTGTTGTGCCTGCGTATGCAATAATGTAATCTGCCCTATCAAGTGAATCCTTATAATTCTCTACTGAGAATTCTGAGCTTGCACTGATTGTGATATACATATCAGCAGTCTGATTATATCCGCCCGATGCACCTGTATATTCGCCTGTATTTACATTGTACTTATCTGCCTCTGTGCTTGCAATATCAACAACTGCAACTGTCTGTGTTGAGTTGCTGTATCCGATATTTACGCTTACCTTCGGCATACCCGGAAGCGATGCTGCACTTATCTTTACTTCCTTTACGTCCGCAAAGTTTACACCCGGAACCACTGCCATACCTGACTTTGTGATGTTTCGGAGCTCACTGCCTTCAAGCTCCATATTTCTTACACTCTGTGCCTTTGAAATATTTACTGCAACCTCTGTGTTGTCATTCTTCACAAGTGTAATCTTATTAATGTTAAACAACGGTGTTGAATCCTTTACGTTGCCTATCATCTCTACTGTTGCGGCAGGATTTAATTCCTTTACTGCCGCCGCAATTCCGTCATACGGAGTTGATGTCTTTGTCGGCTCTCCCGAATAGTCACCCAGTGTTACCTCTGTTGCAAGGTTTCCTACAACTGCGATGTTTGTAACGTCTGACTTCAACGGTAATGTGTTGTCACGGTTTTCAAGAAGTACCCACGACTTCTCGCCTGCCTCCAAAGCCTTTTTCACGTGAGAATCCTTTTCAATCACATCCGATGTGATGTCCTGATACTTTGCTCCGTCATCGAATTCACCTGTTCGCATTCTCTGAAGCATAAGACGGTATACTGCCACATCAAGAGTGTCCTCGCTCATCCAGCCCTCTGTTACCGCTTCATAGCCGCTTGTCTGTGCTCTTGAGCCGCAGTCAAGTTCTGCACCTGCAATAAATGCTCTTGAAAGTGCCATCGGGCCTGTGATATCGTCTATGTTCCAGTCCGGGAACAGCTTCTGACGGATTGACTGTCTGCCGTATAAGTTTTCAAACGCACCGCAGTCGCCTACTACGTAGCCGTCAAAGCCGTATGTTCTTCTTAATACGTCTGTTAAGATGTACTTGTTCGCACTCGATGCAATGTAGTCAATAACAGTTTCGCCGTTACGCTTCATTGTGATTGCGTTATATGAGCTCATTACAGAAGCCGGTGAACTGCTTTCAATAATGTCACCAAACGCCTTTGTATAGTATTCTCTTAATGTCTTTTCATTCATTACCGATGAGCCTGTCTGTCTTTCGCCCTCGCAGTTATTTGCCGCATAGTGCTTTAAGGTTGAAATGATTTTTAAATATTTCTCATCATTTCCCTGCATACCCTCTACTGCCGCCGCACCAATCTGCGAAGTAAGATACGGGTCCTCACCATATGATTCTTCATTTCTTCCCCATCTCGGGTCACGTGCCATATTGATTGTCGGGTTCCAGTATGAGAGGTCATAACGGTTGTTCTTGCCTCTTGCCTCAGTCGAGGTGATATCCATAGCCTCACGCATAAGCTCTGTATCCCATGTGTTTGACATCGCCAAACTTGACGGGAATGAGGTTGCCTGTCCCTGACGTGCCACGCCGTGAATACCCTCACGCCAGTAATTATACTTATGTACGCCAAGTCTTGAAATTTCCGGTGCATTTCTTCCCGTCTGTGCAACCTTTTCTTCAAGCGTCATTCTTGAAACGAGGTCTGCCGCACGCTCTTCGAACGAAAGCGATGTGTCCTGATACGGATACATTTCCTGCGCAATTACAGTCTGCGGAATTGCCGGTGCAAGCATTGCTGCACATAAAATAGTGGATAATACCTTTTTCATTGCTTTTTCTCCTTATATTTTTTATTTTATACTTGAATTATAACAAAATAACTGATATAATAAAAGTCATAAGATAGGCAAAACAGGACAAAAAGTTGACACTTTTACGGAGGTGATACAATGCTGCCGATATATGAAATCAGAAACACCGATTTGACGGTCAAGCATAACCACTGGGAATTAAGCTATCCCGAGCATATGCACAAATATATAGAGATTGTGTATGTGTATAGCGGCACTCAGGGAATTGAAATCGAAGGGACAGATTACATACTTGAAAAGGGCTGTGCGGCGGCAGTGTTTCCGGATACGCTTCACTCCTTCAAAAGTGTCGGAGCAGAAGAAAGTGACGTACTTATTCTTATGTGCCATCCCAAGCTTTTCGGAAATCTGTTTCCCGATCTGAACAACTTCAGAGCGAGCCTTCCGAAAATCGAAAATGCGTCAATTTGTGAACAGCTTCGTTTTGCATTTCACGCAATATCTCCCAACGATAAATTCGAACTGAAATTTTCGTGGATGTGTGTTATTATGTCGCATCTGCTTGATATTTTAAGTCTCGAACACAAAATGCACACTCCTGTTGAAGATATCACATACAAAATCATAAAGCATATTGAGGAAAATTTCACGCAGGATATTACACGTGAAGAGCTTGCACGTACATTCAATGTAAGTGAATGTTATATTTCAAAAATCTTTTCCAATAAATTCAAAATGAATCTGCGTAACTATCTCGGACTTATTCGCACAGAATATGCCGCAGGGCTTATACGCACCACAGATGAAACGCTTACCACAATAAGCCGTATGGCGGGATTTTCAAGTATACGTACCTTTAACAGAATGTTCAAGGCCACTTATAATATGACACCTAAGGAATATAAGAATAATATCAATAAATTTCTCAGAGAATAAAAGAAAAGGAATTCGTAACCCGATACGAATTCCTTTTTCTTTTACGAACGGTAATCTCCGTTTATCTTTACATAGTCATACGTAAGGTCACAGCCCCACGCCTTTGCTTCGGCATCACCAAGTCCGAGCGAAACATTTATAAATATCTCGTTTTCGTGGAGAACCTTTGCCGCCTCCTCTTCGCTGAACTCTATGCCCGAGCCGTTTTCACAAACCTTTACACTACCTGCCTTTGATTCGAGCCATACCTCAATTTTATCAATGTCAAATTCTGCTTCAGCATATCCGATTGCACAAAGGATTCTTCCCCAGTTTGCATCCTCACCGAACATTGCACACTTTGTCAACGGTGAGCGAATAATGCTCTTTGCAACGATTATTGCAGTGTCCACATCCGGTGCATTTGACACACTGCATTCCAGAAGCTTTGTTGCACCCTCACCGTCTGCCGCAAGCATTCTTGTGAGATTCATCATTACAATATAAAGTGCCTGCCTGAACATCTCATAGTCGGCATCTGTTGTTGTAATTTCAGTATTTTCTGCCATTCCGTTTGCAAGGAGAATCACCATATCGTTTGTTGATGTATCACCGTCTACACTTAGGCAGTTATATGTAATTTTTACAATCTCATCAAGTGCCTTCTGGAGCATTTGTGATGAAACTGCCGCATCGGTTGTGATGAAGTTGAGAGTAGTTGCCATATTCGGATGAATCATACCGCTACCCTTTGCCATACCGCCAAGTCGGCATATTTTATCACCAAGCTTAAATTCAACTGCAGCTTCCTTCTGTACGGTATCAGTTGTCATAATTGCATATGCCGCACGTCCGCCGCCGTCATATGAAAGACCGTCTGCAAGTGCCTTTGCGTGGTCACGAATCGGCTCAATAGGAAGCGGCTGACCAATTACACCCGTTGATGCTACAAGCACGAGTGAAGGATCAATTCCCAGCTCCTTTGCCGCACATTCACACATTGCCTGTGCCTTTTCGTTTCCGTCTGCATTACAGGCATTTGCATTCTTTGAATTTGCAATAACTGCCTGTGCCTTGCCGCCATTTGCTTCAAGGTGCATTTTAGTAACTCTTACAGGAGCCGCCTTAACCTTATTTGTTGTATACACGCCTGCACCGTTACAAATAACATCTGATGCAACAAGTGCAAGGTCATACTTTTCCTTTGTCGGATTCAAGCCGCAGTTAAGACCGTTTGCACGGTAACCCTTTGCGGCACACACGCCGCCGTCAATATATGTATAGCCTTCAAATTGTTTCATTTGTTTTCACCTCTATAAAAATTTACTTCCTATATTTTATCGCATACGAAAGTATTTGTCAAGAGAAAAGTTATTTGCTGTGAATTTATTGATTGTTATAGGTGATGTAAGGAGGTTTGCGGTTCAAATTTGGGTTTGTTGGGATGGTTGCACTTGCCCGAACGATTCAAACGGGCTCTGCCCCAAGACGTTCAGTTTTAATTGCTTACGTCGTATATCCCCGGTTCTTTTTCTGTCTGCAGTAACAGAAAAAGAACGAAAAAGAATACCGTTCAAGAGGGAATTTCCCTCTTGAAAATCTCCCTTGCTGACGCTCGCTCAAAAGAGTGCACCCTCCAAGCGAGATGGAACC
>JAZQHZ010000015.1:0-11034 GCA_045540855.1 Clostridia bacterium | reverse complement strand
AATCCGCCATTGCAATTGCATCCTTTGAGAACGTCTGCCACATTGCACCGCTTTTGTACTCTCTGCCGATTGTGAGTGTACCCGAAAGCGTGCCTGCAATTATGATTACAACTGCTAAGTATGCTCTGCCCTTTACGCCCTTGAGCTTGTCCCACATATCAACAAGGTAGCCGCTTACCATAATTATTACTATCATGTAAACGATAAATATAAGCTTGTTATTGTCGTATTTATTCGGCTGGAACAGGATGAATTCTGCTAAAAGCATTATCAGTGCCGCACCGCAAAGCAGCTTCTTGTTGTCCTTGTCTGCCCACAATATCGCAGGTATAGCGAAAAGCATCATAATTCCCCAGTTCTTTAAATAGAACCAGAAATATGTTTCCGTTTCATTTACCCAGTTAAAGCCGTAACGCAGGAAGGATTCGTTTCCCGTAGTCTGCGAGAAGGTCCAGTAGAACAGCTGCGGCATTGCCATACCAATTGCAATTGCACCATAAATTACCCAGTTGATGAAATATTCCTTCTTATCCTCTGCATCCTTTAAATATGCAAAGAACAATACTGCACTTATAAGTCCCAACGCAAGGAAGCTGTGCGTATGTATCATAGGCATACAGCCTGCAAACGCACCTAAAACTATAAACATCCTGCGTGAATTCTTCTTTATCGCATCAAGCATCAGCCACAGTGCCGGTAAAATTGTGCACCAGCCTGCCATTGTGGTACGCTGAGGAATTATCATATCACAGATTGTATTTGCCCATCGGATGTTATGCTCGTTAAAGTTTGTCGGTGTATGATACCATGCCGTAAAAATCTCTGTAAATGCCTCCGGATTTGCCTTTGCGCCCTCGAAGAAATATGCAAAGCCAAAGCCGCCGTTCAAGAAGAAGAACACAGTCGCAAGAACTGCCGCTGCCTTTCTTCTTGTCAGCGTAAATGCAACGATATAAAAGCCCATTGCAAGAAGCATTGATATAACATAGCTCGGGATAAGCACTGCCCATCTTAACGGAGTACCGAAGAGATACAGGCTTGATGAAAGGCTGTCCACAAAGAACGGATAGTTAAGCCTTGTGCCTGCAAGGAGCGAATATTCCGGCGGGAAATTCTTCTGCTCGGCAATGCTTGTTATAAAGCTTAAATGCATCTGCAAATCACCGTAGGTACACTGACCGCTTGCATAGCCGCCCGCATCATTGGGTGCTAAGATATGATTTGTGAAAAGCACACCCATAAGAATTGTAAGCGGTGCGATAAGGCAAAGGAACACCTTTGTATTCATCATCACCTCGGTGTCGTTTGTATCAGTTATAAGTCTGTCACGTATGCTCATTTTATCGGTTTTATGCAATGCAAGCCACACGTATGGTGCCGCCGCTATTACAGCGAGGATTACGTGGCTTAAAATTGTGAAATCAAATACAAGTGCCGGAATTACTATTCCTGCCATTAAAATCACATTTCCGAACACTCCGCCCATCCATATACGGAAGTATATGTTCTTCTTGCGGAACAGCTCATTGGCATATAAAAATCCGATTACTAAAAAGTACAGATATAAAATTATACCGCCCATTTTATTCTCCTAACGCCTTTTGAATAGTCGCTCTTAATGCGTCCTCACTCGGGTTTGCAAGCTCGAATGCACACGGGTTGTTGTAGATGTCAAGCATAATTACTGCCGGCGTGTTGCCAACTACTAATGCAAAATTCTCCTTTTCCTCCGGATTTGCATCAAGGTCTCTTAAATCAAAGTTAATCTTGCCCTCAAACTCGCCCTTGAGCTTTTCAACAGTTGCTAAGAATGCGTCTGTTGTGGCATCCTCTTTAGTCACGAAATATACAAAGGTCGGAGTCACCTTTTCCGGTTCCTCTGTTGGCTCTGTATTCTGTGTAACCTGAGTGTTGCTGTCAACAATAGCTGAGTCCTTGCCCTCCGGCTTTGAGCTTACCATTGCCGCAACAATAATTGCAATTGCCGCAACCGCTACGATTGCCGCTAATATAATCTTATTCTTCTTCTCCATTACTTTCTTCCTCCAACTGATTTTTTACAATATCCAACGCTCTTAAGGCAATCTTATTATATCGGTCTGCCTTTTTGCGTATGCGTTCGTTAAGTCCTTCTATTATGCCGAAATTTGCATTCATTGGCTGTAATTTATCCGCCGCACTGTTTGAAATATAGAGTACCAGTGCACCTATCGAGGTACGTACGTCAGGCTCATACATCGGCTTAGCCTTGAGCAGCTTAGCCATATTATAGCCGGCTAAAATTCCGCTTGATGCACTCTCTACATAGCCCTCCACTCCGGTTATCTGCCCTGCAAAGAACAGCTTCGGACACTTTATCATCTGATAATATTTATTAAGTAAGCCGGGTGAATTCAGGTATGTGTTACGGTGCATTACGCCATAGCGTACAAACTCTGCATTTTCAAGTCCCGGTATCATTGAGAACACCTTTTTCTGCTCGCCCCATTTGAGATTGGTCTGGAAGCCCACAAGATTATAGAGCGTGCCCTCCATATTGTCCTGACGGAGCTGTACCACTGCATAGGAATCATCCTTGCCCGTTTTGGGATTTGTCAGTCCGACAGGCTTTAATGGACCGAATACCAGCGTTTCAAAGCCACGCTTTGCCATTACCTCAACCGGCATACAGCCCTCAAAAACCTTCTGATTTTCAAAGGCTTTAAGCGGTGCTGTTTCTGCATTTATGAGTGCGTTATAGAACGCCTCGTATTCCTCTTTTGTCATCGGGCAATTGATATAATCCGCCGTTCCCTTGTCATAGCGTGCCGCCTTGAATACCTTTGATTTGTCTATGCTTTCCTCTGTCACAATCGGTGCTGCGGCATCGTAGAAATACATCGACTCCTTACCCGTCAGCTTTGCAATTGCCTCGGCAAGTCCGTCTGAGGTCAGCGGACCTGTTGCAATGATTGTGTATTCATCGGGATTTATCTGAGTAACTTCCTCGTTTACCACCGTAACAAGCGGATGATTTTTAATCTTTTCCGTTATAAAATCCGAGAAAACCTCTCTGTCCACTGCCAACGCACCACCGGCAGGAACTCTTGCTTTATCTGCCGCCATCATCATTATTGAATCGAAGAAACGCATTTCCTCCTTCAATAATCCGCAGGCATTTTCTATTCTGTCAGCCTTTAAGGAATTTGAGCACACAAGCTCGCCAAAGCCCTCATATGAATGTGCCGGAGAGTATTTTTTTGGCTTCATCTCATAAAGCTCCACCTCTATACCCTCTTTAACAAGCTGCCATACTGCCTCACAGCCGGCAAGTCCGGCACCGATTACTTTAACTTTCATCTGCCTTACTCTCCTTAGCCGTTAATTTACGCTCGTATTTGCACTCCTCATTGTAGCAGTATATTTTCTTTGCTCTGCCGTTCTTCTTCATCAGAAGTCCACCGCACTGCGGACATTTTTCATCCTTCACCGGCTCATCCCACGCCATAAAATCACATTTCGGGCTATGCTCACAGCCATAGTAAACCTTACCCTTACGTGATTTCTTGACTAAAATCTCGCCGCCGCACTTCGGGCACATTGCACCTGTACCCTCACGGATTGACATTGCATTTCTGCATTCCGGATATCCCGGACAAGCGAGGAATTTGCCGAATTTCGAAAGCTTATATACCATCCTTCTGCCGCACTTATCGCAGACCACGTCCGATTCCTCATCCTTAATCTTAATCTTTGCGACATTCTCTATTGCTTTGTCAAGGTTATCCTTAAACGCCGGATAGAATGCTTCTAAAATTTCCACCCAGTTTATCTTTCCATCTTCAACGTTATCTAAATCCTGTTCCATTGCGGCAGTGAACTCAACGTCTACAATATCCTTGAAATTATTCTTCATAATCTCAGTTGTGACCTCGCCCAGCTCCGTCGGAACAAGCTGTTTTTTGCTTCTTATAACGTAGCCTCTTGCAACTATTGTTGAAATAGTCGGTGCGTAGGTTGACGGTCTGCCTATGCCGTTTTCTTCAAGCTCACGGATAAGCGTTGCATCTGTGAAACGCGGAGGCGGCTGTGTGAAGTGCTGCTTGGAATCAATGTCCTTGATTTTAAGCTCCTGACCGTTTTCAAGCGGCGGAAGCATCTTCACCTTTTCTTCCTTTGTATCGCTTGATTCGACATACACTGCCATATAGCCCTTGAATTTAAGGCTTGAGCCGCTTGCACGGAAGGTGTGGCCCTTCACGTCAATGCTGACATTCATTGTGTCATATACAGCATCCGCCATCTGGCTTGCCACAAATCTCTGCCAGATGAGCTTGTATATCTTGTACTGCTCTGATGTGAGCTTTGATTTTATGTCATCAGGATGAATGCTTACCGAGGTCGGTCTTATTGCCTCGTGTGCATCCTGAGCACTTTTCTTTGTTTTATACTGTCTTGCCTGTACGCTTTCACTACCGTATGCGTTTTCAATATAATCAAGCGCTTCCTTCTGTGCATCGTCTGAAATTCTTAACGAGTCAGTTCTCATATAGGTTATAAGACCTATTGAGCCGAGCTTTCCGCCAAGATTTACACCCTCATATAAACCCTGGGCAATCTGCATTGTCTTTGTTGCCTGATAGCTGAACTTTCTTGATGCATCCTGCTGGAGAGTTGAGGTTGTAAACGGCGGCTGCGGCTTACGTCTTAATGTGCCCTTCTTTACATCCTCTACTACGGGCGTTGCACCCTTGATATCGTCAAGGATTCTCTGTGCTTCCTCGCCGTTTTCAAGCTTGTTTTCCTTGCCCTTTTCACCGAAATATTTTGCAGTGAAATCCTTCTTTGATTTCGGGTCGTTCATTGTTCCTTCAATCGTCCAGAATTCCTGCGGAACGAAGTTTATAATTTCTTCCTCTCTGTCACAGATAAGTCTTGTTGCAACTGACTGAACTCGTCCTGCACTAAGACCTCTCTTTACCTTTTCCCAGAGAATCGGGCTTATTTTATAGCCTACTATTCTGTCTAAAACTCGTCTTGCCTGCTGTGCATCCACGAGGCTCATATCAATCTTTCTCGGAGCCTTGATTGCCGCTTTTACGGCATTTTTTGTAATCTCGTTAAAGGTTACACGGCATTTTGAATTGAGGTCAATTCCCAACGCCTGTGCAAGATGCCAGCTTATCGCTTCACCCTCGCGGTCCGGGTCGGTTGCGAGATATACAATATCTGACTTTGCCGCTTCCTTTTTAAGGCTTGTTAAAAGCTCACCCTTGCCGCGTATTGTGATATATCTCGGCTTAAAATGATTTTCCGTATCAACGCCAAGCTGACTCTTTGGTAAGTCAATCACGTGTCCCATTGATGCGACTACGGTATAATCCTTTCCGAGATATTTTTTTATCGTTCCTGCCTTTGCCGGTGACTCTACTATCAACAGCTTTTTTGTTGCCATCTATTTTTCCTCCTGCCGCAAAATGCGGTTATTTCAATTTATAATTATTGCTCTGCGTGGGCTTTACTATTCCCTGCATTTCAAGCATAATAAGCTTTGTTCTGATTTCACTTACCGAAAGTCCTGATGCTCTTGAAAGCTCGTCAATATGCTTTTCACCATCAATCAGACTTTCAACAATTTTCTTCTCTGCTTCACCTAAATTCTGAGGCATCACAAAGGGCTTCTTTTCCTCCTGTACCTCTTCCTTTATTTCCTTCTTTTTCTTCGCCTTACGTTTTTCTTTTCTTGACTTTTTTTGAGGCTTTTCCTCTATATCAATTATCTTGTCTTCGTCTATTTCAATCTCGTCATCCTTATCGGTGAACACCTCTAAAACCGGAGCCTTTAAAATTGCACGTTCATAAGGATACTCCTCTAAAATATCCTTTGCACACCACACGCACTTCGCTCCGCTCTGTATCAGACGATTTGTGCCAAGCTGATTTGCATCGAATATACTTCCCGGCACCGCAAAAACGTCACGTCCGTTTTCCATTGCCCACCTTGCCGTTATCAATGCACCACTTGCTGACGGTGCTTCCGTTACAAGCACTCCTCTTGAAATACCTGCGATAATTCTGTTTCTTAACGGAAAATGCCAGCCGTCAGGTGTATCGCCCGGCGGACATTCGGTTATAATCAGTCCGTTTTCCTCCACTTTTCTGAAAATCCCTGCATTTTCCGGCGGATATACAACGTCAATTCCGCAACCGATTACACCTATTGTATAGACGTTCTGCTTCAATGCCTCCTCAGTTGCCGCTGTGTCAAGTCCACGTGCAAGTCCGGTTACGATAATTGCGCCCTCCTTTGACAGCTCATAGCTCAGCTTCCTTGTAGCATTGTATCCATACTGTGTGGCTTTTCTTGTGCCTACTACACCAATCGTCAGATACTTGTCCCATACAGGAATTTTGCCCTTGACGTACAATACGTACGGAGGATCGTCAACGTGACGGAGTGCATCTGGATATTTTACATCGTCATATACTATTATCCTTGCACCTGCACGCTTAACCCTTGCACATACAGTATATGCACCGTCAAGACTTTTATCCGATAATGCTTTTCTTTCATAGGTATTAAGGAAGTTAAGATTTGCGTAATCCTTTTCTTCATAAAGTGCCTTCACACT
This sequence comes from Clostridia bacterium, assembly GCA_045540855.1. Classification (GTDB taxonomy): domain Bacteria; phylum Bacillota; class Clostridia; order UBA1381; family UBA1381; genus UMGS1958. The sequence continues at coordinate 4,423 of JAZQHZ010000015.1, read as the reverse complement.
GCCATAGTGCTTCAATAATTCCGTCACCTGCTTTGATGCAATCGGGAATTTAATTGTAAGCCATACCCACAGCAATCTCTCGTCCACGGCATTATCCCCCTTTTTCTGCCTTTATACTATACAATACTACAATTTTTTTAAATTGTCAAGACCTCTGCGAAACTAATTCATACATAAGTATTGCCGCAGCAATCGAAACGTTAAGCGACTCCGCCTTACCTAAAATAGGAATCTTCACGCATTGGCAAAGCTGCTGCACTTCCTCACAAATGCCGTTCGCTTCATTTCCCACTACAATTATTGTCGGCTTTTTCATATCAGCACTGCGGTAATCTATTGTATTTTCACCCAACGCACCGCCATAAAGCTCAAAGCCCTGTGCCTTGTATTGTCTGAGATTCTGGGTATCAAGCCCCGTTACGACCTGCATATTAAAGAACGCGCCCATACTTGCACGCACTGTTTTGGGAGAATATAAATCCACTGCACCCTTTGACAAAAGCACTCCGCCAAAGCCTGCCGCATCAGCAGTGCGGATAATGGTACCGAGATTGCCCGGATCGTTCACGCCGTCGCAATAGATATATGCCTTGTCCTTATCGGGAATAAAGTTTGTGAAGTCCTTCATTTCAATCACCGCCATTATCCCCTGCGGAGTCTGCGTATCGCAGAGCTTATCAAAAAGCGGCTCACTTATCTGTACCACTTCAATATTATCAGGATAATCACCCTCAAAGCTGTCGGACACAACGATTTTTTTCACCCTTGCATCTGAAGCCAAGGCATCACGTACTGATTTTATTCCTTCAACAGTATATTCACCGTACTTTTTACGGTATTTTTTATCCTGCAACGACTTTATATGCTTATATACCTGATTTGACGTTGATGTTATCTGTAACATAAGCCCTCTCTCCCTAAATTATATATTCAATCATTGAGATTATAACACAGTTTTTTAAAATATTCAAGAAAAATTTTCTTCTTATTATAAATATACCCGATAAGCATAGCTTATCGGGTATATTTTTACTGTATTGAAATTGTTACCGGCACTGCGAGCGGCTTTATATCGTCCAAGCTCTCAAATACCATATACTTGAAGGTTTTTACGTAATCATTCACGATTACAGACGACATTGCACTGTTGAAATATGAGTCTACCATATTGGTATATGCTCTTAATAATCTGCCGTCCTCATCGTATAATGCTTCTATAATTCTCTTTTCTTCGCCCTCTTTAATACCTGTAACCTCGTAATGCGTATCAAACATATTCGGAATAAGATATCCCGAGGTTGTCTCTGCATTCGCCGCACTTGCTGTTATTTTTACCGGATACAGGGTATGCTCTACTGTAAATGTAATCACCTGCGTACTTACATTTCGTCCGTAAAACTTCATCTTTGCAATTGCACTGTAATCTCCCGGCTCAAGGTCAAGTACTATTTCGTTGACTTCAGTTGCCGCTACTCCAAGATCATATGTACCGTATAGCGTATTATCCTTGTAAACCTCAAGCGTATATCCGTTTCCGCCTGCCCACAACAGACGGACATTATCCTTATTTTTGGCAATCCACGTAAGCTTTGTCTGTCCGTTTCCGTATGCGGTATCCGCTTCAAAGCTGAAATGGTCCGGCAACGGTGAACCACCTAATTCAAAAGAATTTTCATAAGCCTCTACAAATGCACCTATTTTTAAAGGTATATTCCACGTATTTCCGCTTGGTGCATACATATATCCGTTTTCATATGCCGCTGATTTTATATAAAGCTTATCCGTATAGTAGGAATCATAGAAATACCACTGCTGATTTGACGCTCCGGTATATGCCTTCGCACGCACTACGCCGTCTGAATCAGCCGTAAGATACGTTCCGAATCGTGTTGAACGGATGGTATATGCACCGTTTGACAAACGCATAAAATGGTAAAATTCATCATAATAGCTATAATCATGCCAAGCCTTCTCTACGCCGCCATTCTCATAAGTCACTATCTCATTATATCCCGGACCGTAGAGTCCCTTAATCATATCTGTACCCTCGTCCATAATATTGCCCATATCACTTGAGGTAAGCTGAACTACACAGTACTGCTGTGACATATCAACCTTTGCGTGGTACTGGTCTGATGTGTGACCGTTAATAATCGGTGAGCCTTCGCTGTTTCTTCCTACACAGAAGGTTGCGTGATTCCACTTTCCGTCATTCTCCCAGTCGAAGAACACCGGGCTTCCCTTGAAAATCTGTGCCGATGAAGCCTTTACTATTCTGTTACCTCTGTTATTTGCCATCCAGTTACAAAGCTGATTTGCACCTGTCCAGGTTGCACTTCTGTCATTTGACTTTTTATAATACCAGCCGTTTGTACCGTATTGTGAACCAACCACCTGCGGCATACCGCCGGCATAGATACACTGCGAGGTGAAGTTTGCACAGTCGCCGCCAAGGCTTGCAAAATTATAGTATGCTGTGTTGTAGTTCAGAGCATACTTATCCGAATATGCCACTGCCGCAGTTACATTATAGCTCGGATAATGTGTATAGCTCAACGTTGCAGTTTCATCCTCAATAATTTCTTCACTAAGCTCTGCTGCTTCTGCCTTACGTTCGTCAGAAAGTGTATTCATTCCGGTTGTAGGTGTTTCGTCATATTCGTCGCTTACGATTATATATCCGTCCTCACCCTTTTCAAGTGTGATATAATGCTCCGTACCAAAGCCCGATACGTTTAAGCCTACACCCTCTATATCAAGGTCATCGTAATCGTAGAATATCCATTCACGCACCTCAATTGTGCCGTCGTCTGCTATCTGATACGAAAAATGAGTTGCGGCATCGGTTATGTCGATAGCCATACCGTCCTCCATATCCACAATTGCACTTCTTCTTGAAATCTCATTTTCAAGAACAGCCTCTGAAAGATAATCAGCCTCAAATACGCCCTCATCTGTGAGCGATTCGAGTCTTAAATTCATATAATCTGAAATAACCTTGTCAATATCGGCATCTGCACCCATAAGCTGTGCCTCCTCGCCGAACCATTTATACATCATAGTATGACAGGTATCGCCTTCAACATAATCCTTATCTGTCTGTGCATACGCAGTGCCTGTGAGCATCAGCATTGCAAGAGCTGCTAATATGTACTTTTTCATTCGTCATTCCTCCGAAATGTTATTATATGGTAATTATATCATACCATTCAAAAAAAGTCAAAGGATTATGATATATTTGTTGCAAAAAAAGCGAAATCGTGGTATACTATTAATATCAAGAACATTGAGGAGCAAAAAATGGCTAAACACGAAACAAGAACATACTACGATTCGGAAGCAATTCTTGCACAGATGGTACTTCCTGCACAGACAAACCCTGCCGGAAATATCCACGGCGGTGAGATAATGAAGCTGATGGACTCTACCGCAGGTGTTTCTGCAATGAAACATGCACGCACCGGAGTTGTTACGGCAAGAGTTGACGAAATACAGTTCAAGCACCCTATCCACGTAGGCGAGCACGTGACCTGTACGGCTCACGTTGTATATGCCGGACACTCGTCAATGGAGGTGTTTGTAACGGTCGAATCAGAAAATTTATATACAGGTGCGGTCAAAGTGGCACAGACGGCATTTTTCACTATGGTTGCAATTGACCAGTTCGGCAAGCCGACAGCGGTGCCGCCGCTTGAATTCAGTAACGAGCCGTTTGTGAGAGCTTTATATTTTGAAGGTCAGCGCCGATATGATGCTCACAGAAACAAGGGCAGACGCAAGGGAGAATAAACAATGGCAGATAAAAAAGACAGTATAAAGGTTATTGCGAGAAATAAAAAAGCCTCGCACGAGTATTTTATACTCGAAAAATATGAGTGCGGAACTGAGCTTTTCGGCACAGAAGTGAAATCTACCCGTCAAGGAAAGGTCAACCTCACAGATGCGTATGCATCGGTTGATAACGGAGAGGTATTCGTCAAGGGAATGAATATTTCACCCTTTGAGCAGGGTAATATCTTTAACCGCGACCCGCTCCGCCATAAAAAGCTTTTAATGCACAAAAAGGAAATTATGAAGCTTTTCGGACAGCTCAAAACCCAGGGCTATGCCCTGATTCCGCTGTCGGTTTACTTAAAGGGTTCACGTGTGAAGGTAGAAATCGGCTTATGCAAGGGTAAAAAGCTCTATGACAAGCGTGAGGATATTGCAAAGCGTGATGCCAAGCGTAATATGGACAGGACTATGAAGAATATGAACAGGTGATATTAAAGGGTGTTGCAACTGCAACACCCTTTGGATTTTGTGCGATAAATTAATGTTTATACGTGCGTTTGTAGGGGCGAACCGTGTTCGCCCGGGATAATCACCGATATTGGGTAAACGGGCGAACACGGTTCGCCCCTACACCTGCCATTCAAATTTG
>JAZQHZ010000014.1:0-3351 GCA_045540855.1 Clostridia bacterium | reverse complement strand
ATGGATAAGGAAGGCGAAGTCTATAACCGTACTTCCGGCAGGCAGCGAAACAACCTTACCCTGCGGAGTGAATACGAATACCTCGTCAGAGAACAAATCGCAACGCAGAGTATTGAAGAAATCGTCCGTATCCAGAATTCCCTGCTGTGTATCAAGCAGCTGTCTTACCCAGCTCAGTGCCTGATCCATATCGCTTTCGCCGCTCTTACCCTCTTTATATTTCCAGTGTGCCGCAATACCTTCCTCGGCAATGCGGTGCATTTCCTGGGTTCGTATCTGAATCTCAAACGGAGTTCCGTTAGGACCGATGACCGTTGTGTGCAGTGACTGATACATATTGGGCTTAGGCATCGCTATGTAATCCTTGAAGCGAAGCGGAATCGGAGTATAAAGCTCGTGTACCATACCTAAAACTGCATAGCAGTCTGCAACGGTGTCAACAATTACACGCACTGCGAACAGGTCGTATAATTCATCTATTGTTTTGTTTTGCGTGTACATTTTACGGAAAATGCTGTAAAAATGCTTTGCACGTCCCGTAACCTCACCGCTGATATTCACCTTTTTAAGACAGTCACGAAGAATGTCCATAAGGCTCTTTATATATTCCTCACGCTCATCCTTTTTCTGGCTGATGCTTGTGGTGATTTCCTCGTATGCAACCGGGTCAAGATATTTTAAAGCCAGGTCCTCAAGCTCAATCTTGATTTTTGACATACCGAGACGATGTGCAAGAGGTGCGTAAACGTCAAGGGTTTCCTTTGAGATTAAGAGCTGCTTTTTTCTTGGCATAAAATTCAAGGTACGCATATTATGAAGCCTGTCGATAAGCTTAATCATAACCACGCGGATATCCTTCGCCATTGCAAAGAACATCTTTCTTAAATTTTCAACCTGCTGCTCTTCTCTTGTGTTATATTTAATCTGCTTTAATTTTGTAACGCCGTCAACAAGCAGTGCCACGTTCTCGCCGAAAAGTGCTTCTATATCCTCTGACGAATAGGGAGTGTCCTCCACAACGTCGTGTAAGAGGCAGGCAGTGATTGTTGTCGGGTCAAGTGCAAGCTGTGATGCAATAAATGCAACCTGAACGGGATGCTCAATGTATGGTGCACCGCTCTTGCGGAACTGATCCTTGTGTGAATGCTTTGCAAGTCTGTAAGCGATATAAATCGGGTCAGTGTTAGCGGACGGACTATGAGCCTTTACGGACGCAATAATCTCGTCTACAAGTATATCGGTATCTGTAACCGCCGTCTGCTTTATGGTAGACGGTGCAAGTACTTTATCGATATTTTCCATACATAACACTCCTTTATCGGGCTGTCTTTAAATCCTTTAAGATAAGCTGTACGGATTCTGTGCCCTGGTAATAGTTTATATCAAGAGCAAATGCGGCACTGATTTTCATACCCTGCCTGAGCTCCTGTGCCATAGCTCCCATTGAGAAGCCTATGGCGTTTATAAATACGCCGTTTATATTAAAGCGTATACGTAAATGCTTGTTATCGTTGCCGACTGCCGATACAAACGCAATTTCAAGATTATCCGCCGAGAATACCGGCTTTTCATTTCCCATACCGAACGGCTCTAATTTCTCGAGCATTTTTGCACAGCCAAGTGTGATATTTTCGTTCTTTAACGGGCAGTCAATCTCAAGCTTCGGAATCAGATCCTCAGCACTCATTGTTTTCTCTGCATATTTATTTATAGCCTCGCAAAAACGAGGAATGTCTGCAATATTTATATTAAGTCCGGCAGCGACGGAATGTCCGCCAAAGCCTGTTAACGTGTCCTCGCACGCCGCAAGTGCGTCAAAGAGATTGAAATCGGGGATACTTCTTCCGCTGCCCTTGCCGTTGCCGTTGCCGTCATCGGAAATCAGGATGCAGGGCTTGTAATAACGTTCGTTAAGGCGTGAGGCAACAATGCCTATGACGCCCTGATGCCATTCGGGGCTTGAAAGAACGATAACCTTTTTCTTTTCGAAATTAACGTCCTTTGCAATCATATCAAGAGCCTCTTCGAAAATTTCCTGCTCCGCACCTTGTCTCTGGCGGTTTGAGGAGTCAAGCTCCTTTGCTATTTTTAGTGCTTCGTTGAAATCGGTTGTCAATAACAGCTCAACGCCTATTGAAGCACTCGACAGTCTGCCCGACGCATTAAGACGCGGTGCAAGTGCAAAGCCGATTGTTGAGGCGGTTACGGGCGGTTTTGCTCCGGCAACCTCTAAAAGAGCACGTATACCGGGACGTGCCGGGTTTTGCAATACCTTCAGGCCTCTGTCAACAAAAATTCTGTTTTCGCCGATAAGCGGCACAACGTCTGCCACCGTTCCGATTGCAACAAGGTCGATGTAGCGGTCAAAGCAATCCTTCGTGCTTTTTCCCAAAGCCATTGAAACTGCAAGTGCAAGCTTGAATGCAACACCGCAGCCGCAAAGGCTGTCAAAGGGATATTCATCATCCTCACGCTTAGGGTCTAAAACTGCAACTGCATCCTCCGGGATTCGTTCCTTGCAGGTGTGGTGGTCAGTTATAATTACGTCCATACCCTGTAATTTCGCAAACGAGGTTTCGCCTAAAGCGGTGATTCCGCAATCCACGCTTATTAAAAGCTTGATTCCCTTTTTAATCATTTTATTCACTGCACGGATGTTGATTCCATAGCCCTCGCCGTTGCGTTCGGGAATGTAATATTCCACGTTTGCACCAAGGGATTTAAGGAAATCATAAAGCAGTGCCACCGAGGTGATTCCGTCAACGTCATAGTCGCCGTAAACCACAACGGGTTCGTTTTTCTCTAAAGCAATAAGCACACGACTGACCGCCTTATCCATATCCTTCATTTCGGTAGGGTTAACAACCTCCTGCATGGATTTGGTGAAGTAAGCCTTCATATCATTTTCGTCAATGGAGCGGTTAAGCAAAATGGTCGTGATAACAGGCGGAATGGAATACTTTTGTGAAATCCGCAATATGTCCTCACGCTTATGCTTTTTGTGCTTATATTCCCATTTTTTCTCCAACATAAATCCTCTTAAATTAATATGATTTTAAAACTGTATATATATCATTTATTATATCATTTTTTGAGGGAAAAGTAAAGTAAAAATGTGATATTTGCAGAAAAAATATGCACAAAAAACAGACAGCGGTTTCGCTGTCTGTGTAATGCGGGGAAATGATTGCTGGTGATTTGAATTTGGGTTTATTGGGATGGTTGCACTCACCCAAACGATTCAAACGGGCTCTGCCCCAAGACGTTCAGTTTTAATTGTTTGCAACGTATATCCCCGGTTCTTTTTCTGTCATCAGCAACAGAAAAAGAACGAAAAAGAGTGCCGTTCAA
>JAZQHZ010000013.1:0-3833 GCA_045540855.1 Clostridia bacterium | reverse complement strand
GTTTCATCTGTTGCTTGTCCTCCAGAAGAAATATCACAACCTCACATTTTCCATCTCCTGTTTTGTCATTCACAAAATCAGACACTTTCTTTTCTTCCCCATACTTTACGGGAATTATGCCTATTTCCTTTTCGTTGTTATCCACTCCAGCAAAAAATCTTATAAAAATCGGATTCCTGCTGCGTCTGTGTTCTTTGACATTCGGCAAAAAAGCAATCAAAACATCAACTGAGCGTATCATATCAAAATCAGGTTCAACACCCTCATAACCTACATATTCCTCATCAGCTATCCATCCGGTTTCAAAATGACCGAACTGACACATCTGAAATACATATCTGTCGATATTGGGTAATTGCGAGCCTATATGCGAGTTTACCATAACAAGAAGCTGACGTTTTAAAAGAGTACCGTATTCATCAATCAGCTCTTTTATGTATTCCTGAAACACATTCAGATACATAACTTCACTCCTCCTTTTTCATACTCCGAAGCATATTCAAATACGGATCAACGTGTAAGAGACTATATTCCTCTGTTATACAGTTAAAAATGGTACTCATAACATACGCTGTTATATTACTTATTTCCCTGTCGTTTTTATGAAGATTGTGGATTGCAGAACGAAGTATAGAGGCATCTATCTCATACATTCTGCTTCTGACCTTATCCTGCGGCAGTTTTGCATTCCCAACCTTCAGCCCATCGGAATAATACATTCTCTCCAATGCGTCATACAAAATCTTTCGTTCTTCCGCTTCAAAGAATTCAAGCTGACATCTTTCTAAAATTTCATCAAAGTTATATTGGTCGTCCGTCTGTCTGTCAAAAGCAATCTCATCTGCATCGCCCGTATATAACTTAAACTTACTACTAAGACTGACAGACTGACTATTTTCAGTATGGTTATTATAAGTCTTATTTATATCAGTCTTATTAGGGTGCTGATTCGGCATATCTAAAACTTCCGTTTCGGCAGTTCTTGATGTGCCATTTTGGAAGTTCTTGATATTCCCATCCGGCATATCTTGATTATCTTCCGTTTCCTCAGATGTGCCGTTTTGCCATATCTTAATTTCTGACATCTTTTCTTCAAGACATACCGAATCGGCTGTTCTTAAATTCTCACGCTTTACATATTTCTTTGCCTGTTCGCTCGTCATTTCTACCTTGACTATGAATATCTTATTAGGCATACCTCTGCCGCATCTCTGTTCTGCAATTAAACCTGTTTCAATAAGCTCCTTAAATGCCGATATTGCCTTTTTATATGTAATACCTAAATCCTCCGCAATCTCTTCTCTGGTGTATATGAGATACACCTCATCTTTTTCATTTATCCAGCCGTTTAGCTTTGAAAGAGATAATCTGTCATATAAAAGGGCATATGTAAGCTTTGCGTCCGATGATAATTTCCTATAATCATCATTTGCAAACATAGCCTTTGGTATCTTTAAAAATTCGCAGTTTATAATATCGTTTATTTTATACAGTGTCATTTGTACGACCTCCTATTCATTTAATATATCATTTGCCGTTGTAGCTGTAATTTCTGACTCATCATGCAAAACTGCACTTGAGAAGTCCATTTCAATCTGTACTCCGTAATCTTCCGTACTTTCTTTTTTCTTTTCCTCTTTCTTATTAACTTCCTTTTTCGCATTAACACCGAAATTTGGTGTCATTGACTCATACTCGGTTATTACCGTTTCTCTTATATCTTCCGGTGTAATTTTTTCATCTTCCATATCATCAAGTGTATGTTGATAATTCGGGTATGCTGAAGATTTCGATTCCATTTGCTTATCCATCTCATACCACTCAGGAATATAGTCTGTTACCCTTGTGTATTTAAGTTCCTTATATGATGACATTTCATCAGGAATAACCTTATACGCTTTAAGCGGTTTCTGACCTCTTATAAGTATCAGACATTCTCTGTTATCCATCTGGAGTATTTCTTCCGGATACATAAGTGGTCTTGTATTATTTGCCTTTGTAGTACGATAGCCTGTGAGTTCTCTTGATAGAGGCGACAAAAGCGGTGTTTGAGGTGCCATACTGTTTGCGAGTTGAATTGTAATAGAGCCGCAGCGTTTACTGATGTATTCACTTGTCATCATATCGTTACAACCAAGAACAAGCTGTGTATCACAGTTTCCGACAATTTCTTCCCATTCCTTTACAGGATAACGGTCTGATAACTGTGCTATGGACTGAACTACTATCTGGCAGTTGATACCATAACCTCTGACAACCGAAATTGTCTTTTTGAAGTCAAGGAGCTTGCCAACGTTACAAAACTCGTCCATGATGAAATTAACTTCTACAGGTAGTCTTCCTCTTTCATCACCATGCTTTCTGGCATAGTCCGAAAGCTTTTTAAAAAGCATTGAAAAGAACAAGGATGATAAAAATTCATACGCCGTATCCTGCGCCGATATAATACAAAAATAAGCACAAGGCTGTTTGCCCGGAAGCTCCAGGTCTATATTATGGTACTTTGTAATTTTATCAACGAGCTTATTCTGAAACACATTCATACGGGAACCAAGACCGATGAACACGTTACCCCAAAGATTACTGGCAGCCTGTTTGAAAATACCGTAAGGACCTCTTGCCGGATGGTCAAGTGGTAGCTTCTGAAACTTCATATCAAGAGATTTTGCACTTTCGCTTGAAAGTATTTTATATATCGTACCAAGTGACCTTTCGTGAAGCGGTAATAATTCATTTGTAATCGGATCCTTCATACTCTGAACATAAAGAATTAGTGCAATCAGTAGGTTCTGTTCTGCCTTATCCCAGAAATCGGCTTTTTGTCCTTCTTCTGATGTATTACGGATTATGATTTCAGCAACCGACTGTACCATATCAACATCGCCCTCTGTTTCACCGATACAATTCCACCCGTCGGAATTTTCCATATCAAGTAGATTAAGTGCTTTTACCTCATATCCGTTATTTCTTAAATATTCTGAATATTGTTCAAAAAGCTCAGCTTTAGGATCGACTATAATCATACTCTGTTTTGATACATTTCCGACTTTAAGTTGCACCATTTTCTGAATAAACGGTTTTACAAAGCCTCTTGATTTACCTGAACCTGTCGCACCGTAAACTATGATGTGCTTATTAAGACCGGAATCATTTTTTAGTCCTACATACTCAGCAAAATTATCAGTATATGCATTATGTTTTACCTTACAAAGAATAGGACAAGGTAAATCATCTGCCGAACCAGATTCGAGGATTTTATCTCTATCCTTTTTTGTCATCCAACCGGAAGTACCGTGAGTACCCTCACTACTCACAAAAAAGTTTCTTTCATCCTTTGTTATTTTGACTCCGGTTAATAAATGTATCCATCTTCCGCTTACGAGGAAGTACATTATAAGCACAAAAAACAATATCCCAAGACTCTCAGGGCTAAAAAAAGCAGCAAAGCATTTTATCGGATTGAGAGTGAATGTGTCATTTGATGTCCCGTGTGTAAAGTTATACATTGCGTTTATAAAAGAATTTACAATCGCTCCGTATAAATATACTCCGGTTATAGAGCAAATAAGGTAAAACCAGAAATTCTCTTTTATTTTCAGATACCATCTCATGAGCTTTTCATACTTCGACAACCTCGACTTCAGTTTTAGAATAAATCTTTTTAGGAACATCAATATAATCACCCTCTTTCGTCATAAACGGTTTTTTCTTTATTTCATTATCTTTTATTTCAGGAAACACATTATAAATATCTCTTACCGTAATAGGTACAACATAGGTTTTAGAAGCATGATATTTTTGTAATACCTTCAGCATTGTACTCTTTTGAAACG
>JAZQHZ010000012.1:0-4473 GCA_045540855.1 Clostridia bacterium | reverse complement strand
GTGGATTTATAAAATCCACTCTGCTCAAATCATTACCTCAAGGCAAAATATTCCTTGTATCCTTCTCCATTTTCAGTTATCATCTTTATTTTTGATGTTTCTTCTGAGATATTAATTGTGTTTTCGCCTTTCAACTGTGTATTCACTTTTGTTGTATTAATTAATCTTTGTTTATTATCATACTTAGAGATATATAAATATTCATTATCCGTATCCAACTCAAAATATTCAACCACAGAATTATTGCTCGTTACAAACACAGCCTTGAATATATTTATTATATCCATTTCTGTATCTTTCATTTTAATTTTGCAATTTTCAATATCTATCTCAAATGTATAAATATAAAACTCATCCAGGAAATTTTCAACACACGAGCTATGCAGATATATTTCATTATTTATCTCTATATAATATCCACCATGTGCCATATCATTCAAATAAAGATGCTTATCACTATTTACAGAATTAATATACTTCTTTTCACACACATACATATATTTATTTTCTGCCAAATCATCAAATGATTTAAAATAACACACATATTCTTTATCCAAATATTCAAAATATATGTTATCAGTTTCTTCTTCGTAAGCACCTTCAGTACCCAACACCTCAAATACTGCATCCAAAGGCACAAACACCTCTCCTTCAAGCATTATCGCTTTATCCGGATTTTTCGCAAGCACTGTAAGTGAATTTGACAATAATATTATTAAACTCAACACAAAAACAATCGTTCTTTTCATAGCTATCCCTCCAAAAAAAGTATAATTTATTCTCTATAATTAAGACACATAAATATCTGTTTTTTATTCACTTTTTTTATAAAACAGAGTGGATTAAAAAAATCCACTCTGCCCAAATCATTACCTAAAGGCAAAATATTCCTTGTACGGCTCCATTCCGTTCCATATCATTGCCTTTATATTTGCCGCATTTTCTGCCACATTAACCGTTGCAGAAAACTCTGCCTTTGCCACAGCCTCATTCAAAGCAAGCAGTCTACCCTGAGCATCATACTGTGCAATATAGACGTCACAGCCGTCCGGCTCTGCTATTGTTCCCTCGCATATATTGCCGTTAAGTGTGAGCATTGTCTTAATCTCCGGTGCTTCCTTCTGCTCGAAATATGCACCGTAAATTCTTGCCTTTGAGCCTGCTACATACGCATAATATGTCTTGCCCTTTTCAACCGTCGACTTGATTGAGGTCTGTACCTTTTCACCATCATTTGTCCATTCTGCAACAGATTTATTTTCACTGTCAGTGATTTTAATTGTCTTTCCTGCACCGACCTCCATATATACCTTCAGCTCGCCATATTCCGGAGCTGTGAAAATCACGCCGTTTCCGCTGAATACTCCGTCTGCATACTTGCCGTTCACCTCGCCGTTTACATATCCGGCAAATTCCACTCCGTCAGCCATTGAAGCCTTTTCGGTGTATGCAAGCTCGCCTGCCGAGGTTAAGCCTGTCATAAGTACCTCGCCCGTTGTAACCGTCTTTGATGCCTTCCACCACTGCGGTGCCATCGTCGGTACAGGCGTTGCAGTCGGCTTTGCTGTCGGTGCTGTTGTTGCACCCGGCTCAGGAGTTGCAACAGAAACGTTTTCGCCCGTCTGCTGATAGCTCACTCCGTAGAATTCCGCCTTTGAGCCTGCTACATAGATATAATACGTCTTGCCGCCCTCTACCGTAACGGTTGTTGATGTATATTCCGAAGCCTCGTCCTCGTTTGTGTACGAGTCCACTACATTGCCCGCTGTGTCGTTGATTTTAAACGTCTTGCCCGAACCAATCTTGTAATACACTGTCAGTGTGCCGTCTGCCGCCGCTGTGTAGTGCAGTGCCGCACCTGTTGCACCGTTTTCTCTCGGATTATTCGTTCCGCTGATACAGCCGGTAAAGTCTATTCCGTCAATATTTGTGTTGTTTTTCTCGGTATATGCCATATCCTCTGCCGGAGTGAGATTGTTCATCAGCTCCGCTCCTGCATTGACCGATGCAGATGCCTTCCACATCACAACCGGTGCCGAGGTATCAAACGCTACCTTTGCAAATCTGCCCTTTGAGCCTGCCACAAACAGGTAATATGTCTTGCCCGCAGTAACCTTTGCCGTTATCATCTGATCAGCACCGTCCGCACCCGAAATCATAGCGGTGTAGTCCTCGTCACGGCTCTTTGCGCCCTCTTCGATAATGAATGCTGACTTATTCTCGCCGAGGTTTGTGATGTATCCCGTCAAAAATCCGTCCTCTGCGGCAGTATATTTCAATGCAGTTCCGGTCGCCTTGCCATCTGCCCAGCTTCCGTTATTGTCGCCGCTTACATAGTAATTGAAGGTGATACCGCCTATCACATTTCCGTCAAGTGACGAGCCCTTTGTTATATCGCTCACTGTTGTGAGTCCCGGCATAAGCTCACTGCCCGCACTCTTGCCCACATCCGATGCCGCTGCTGTCCACGATGCCGCAGTTGAAAGCACTGTAACGGTGAAATACTTCTTTACAGAATATCCGCCGTTTGCAACCGTCGCAACAAGCGATACGCTTACATTGCCCTCTGACGGTCTGTTCAGTGCTGTAATTTTATTGTTCTTTATAACAACCGCCGATGAAGCACTTGACCACGAAATTGTTGATGAGTGCTTTGTGCCCTTCGTCGGCAATGTTAAATCCGTTGTTTTTGAAATTGTAGTCGGCGAAATTGAGATTGCCGCCGCATCCTCTTTTGCATTTGTGTATTCCTCACCCAGGTCAGTTGTAGTCGGTGAAATTTCAACCACACCCTCCGGGAAAGCATCGACCGTTAAATCATTTATGTAATACTCGATATTGTTATAGCCCTGACCAAGGTAATCACCCATTGCGTCATCCTTGTTCGGATTCAAGCCTCTTGCAAGCTCCCACTCATCGCTCATACCGTCGTTATCCGAGTCGGTTATATCCTTTGTTGTGATTGCAATAGGATAGTATTCATCATAGTTCATTTCCTTGATGTTATACTTTGAAATAGCATCGTTCAATGCGGTGTCGCTTGAGGTGAGCGTATCAAAGTCACGTCCGCCGGTCAAGTATCCGTTACCCGTTCTTGCTTCCTCCATTACCTGTCGGTCAATTCTCGGTCTTAATTCCGCACTGATACCTGCTCCTGCATATGCAAGCACTGTTTCAAATGCCTCGTCTGCAGTCTGTGCATTTGCCGCAACTGATGCGTTATTGCCGTTTACGTCCTTTACCACAAGCGGTGATGTCACCTGATAATCAGCCTGTGTAAGCCCTGCACTGCCGTAGTTCACGCCAATCCAGTTATTGGAGTTCATTGATGAATTATAATCCGCACCCGTTTCTGTCACCATCTTATTACCTGTGAGATAGAAGCGGTAATTTTCCGGAGCAGTACCGCTTGAAATATTGATAAAGCGGTTTCCGCCACGTGTTGATAAGCCTTCCTTGAAATAGTTACCTACATAATTAATCTGTCCGAAGGTACCGTATGCCGTCTGATAGCCCCAGTCAAAGATTACGTTATTTACATAGTCCATTGCATTGGTCTTTTCAACCTTGCCTCGGAAGTTTCGCGAGATATTGTGTGCTATCATATTATGATGCCACGAATTATGTCCCTTACCGAACATCACACCGAAGCCGTGTGCACCCTTTGAGTGGTACGAAATACAGTTTGACGGGCCGATAATTGAATACTGCACTGTCTGGTGCATATTATTTGAGTACAAGCCGAACTGCTCGTCATTCGCCCAGCCGATTGAGCAGTGGTCGATAATTGAATTCGAGCCCTTGCTTCCACCCCAGGCATCGCACTCGCTAACACCGTTTTCACCCGGACGTGAACTCAGGAAACGAACGATAATGTTATCGCCGCCCATACCTATTTTGCCGCCGCGAAGCGTGATTCCGCCGCCACCCGGAGCAGTCTGTCCTGCGATTGTGATATTGCCCTTGACAACCACGTCTGACTTTAATTCTATTGTACCGCCTACGTCAAACACTACAATTCTGTTTGAGCCTGAAACAGCATCACGGAATGAGCCTGTACCGCTATCGTTAAGGTTAGTAACGTGATACACCTTGCCGCCTCTGCCGCCCGTTGCATACTTACCTGCACCCTCTGCACCCGGGAATGCAACCACAAGTCCGTCCTCCGCAGTCATAGCTGACGGCAAAATTGCACCTGCCATAGCAAGTGACAGTGCCAATGAAACTATTTTCTTCTTCATATTTTATCTCCTCGCTTTTTGTGCGTATAAAATTCTTATTGTAATTATATCACATTTGACCATTCTTGTACATCATTTTTTTGACTTTTTCTTACTGAAATACAGACACAAAGAACTCACCCAAAAGGGTGAGTTCTCATAAATCATATTATTCGGCCGGTGTGAATGACGCCGCTACAAAACGTGCCTTTGTTCCTGCTCCGTAAATGTAGTATGTCTTGCCTGCTTCTAC
>JAZQHZ010000011.1:0-2697 GCA_045540855.1 Clostridia bacterium | reverse complement strand
CCTTCAAGATCCGTGTGTGTACTTTATCCATATCATACGTCTATTGTAACAGAAAAAGCTATGCTTGTCAATACTTTGGGGCAAAAGTTTTAAGTTACTTAAAATTTTTGTTACTGTTGTGTAAAATTCTCGCAAGAGTTTTGTAACATTCTTACAGTCATTTCGTAAAATTAGCTTAACATTTGCTTAATATTTTTGTAGGCACTTGGCAAATTGATTAAAAACACCTACTTAAAACTGTGTAATTTGACCGAAGTTTTTGATTTTTTGAAACTTTGCAACTTTTTCGGCAAAAATTTGTTAAAAAATTGTTACGTTTACGTTACCCGTACCGATTACCTTCTGCAACAAAGAAAACAAAACCCAACATATGGAAATCCGTCCCCGGATTTTTACCATATATTGGGTTATTTTTTCTCTACAACAACGGTGCAAGAACTCTTAAAATTCTGCCCATCAGCTTTTCAAACGGATTGAAACGCATATATGTTTCCTCTGTTATCTTGTCACAGCTGACAAGTGTCTTTTTGAAATCCGCATATATATCCTCAATCACCCTTGACTTGTAAATATACGTTGCACATTCATAATGCAAAAACAGGCTTCTGAAATCAAAGTTAATCGTTCCCACAACCGCACGCTCGCCATCAACAAGGCACACCTTTGCGTGAACGAAGCCCGGAGTGTATTCATATATCTTAACACCCGATTTCATCAGCTGCGGATAATACGTACGTGCCAGCCAGAATGCGTATTTTTTATCCGGCTTATGCGGCATTATAATCCGCACGTCCACTCCACGCTGTACTGCGAATTCCATTGCGTGGAGCATCTCATCGTCCAGAACAAGATACGGCGTCATTATATACACATATTCCGTTGCACTGTTTATCATATCAATATATGTCCGCATTCCCACGCTTACATCGTCAAGCGGTGTATCGCCATAGGGTATCACAATTCCGTCACTCTCCACCGGCTCCGATTCGTCCATATATTCTCTGCACACTTCCTCACTGTCGCTCATACGGATTGAATTCCACATCTGCAAAAACAGTCCCGTAAAGCCCGATACTGCCTTTCCCGTTATCTTTATACCCGTATCCTTCCAGTGTCCGAAGCGTTCAATATAGTTTGCATATTCATCGGCAAGGTTAATTCCGCCGTTATATGCAACAGTGCCGTCAATCACTATAATCTTCCTGTGGTCACGATTGTTCTGATAGGTAGAAAGCAGTGGCTGTACCGGTGAGAAGGTGCGGCACTTGATTTTAAGTGAATTTAAGTATTCCTCATAATATTTGGGCAATGTATTAAGACAGCCCATACCGTCATACATCACTCTTACCTCTACGCCCTCTTTAACCTTTTCCTTTAAAACGGCAAGTATCTCAGGCCATACCCTGCCCTCACTGTTGATAATGAACGATTCAATAAATATGAACCTCTTCGCATTTTTCAGCTCGTCCATTATATCCT
This sequence comes from Clostridia bacterium, assembly GCA_045540855.1. Taxonomy (GTDB): domain Bacteria; phylum Bacillota; class Clostridia; order UBA1381; family UBA1381; genus UMGS1958. The sequence goes on along the minus strand of JAZQHZ010000011.1, from coordinate 1,218 downwards.
CAATCATATAATCGCCAAGCGTGAAATATTTCACGTCCGAATCGTCAAACACACGCGAAGAGCCGTATTTTGACAGAAACCTCGCCGTACCTGCCATATTGATGTCCGTATCCTCAAGAGCTTTAATTATATCGTAATCCGAGCGTTCCGCCTCTCTTACGTGCTCCACCGCCTCGCTCTGTGCTTCCTGAATTGCGCGTGTGGTTATCCCTATATGGAGATAGAAATACAACAGCATTCCGAACACCGGCACAAGCGAAATCAGAAGCAGCCACGTAATTTTAAAATGAACATTATCCGTGCGGTTTACTTCATATAAAAGAAGTGCAACCGTTGCGACACGTATGAGCATATTCACGTACGAGGCTCCGTCAAGCAGGTGGAAAATACTTGAAGCCAGGAAAAGCACCTGTATAATGAGCATAATAACAGAAAACAGCTTATTTGAATAAATAAGACGCATCAATCGCTTCATTCAGGTCGCCTCCTTTCAGTCAATATCAGTATTCACCCTTTATGCCTCTGATATGTGCAAATGTTTTATCCTCACCCTCACGCTGAATCATCAACAGCCATTCCTCAAGCAATGCCGCCGTTTCCGGGTGCATTACCGCCGCCGCATTGCCGGCTCTGAAATAGTCTATGGGATTATCATTCGTATACTTATCGCCGTTATAAATCTTGCCTGCGGCAACTCTGTCGCAGAACATTTCCTTTACATATTCAAGCGGCATCTTGACCGGCTCCTGCTGCTTTGTCACGTTGGAATAGTCCGTCCAGTATTCAAAATGATGCTTGTTTCTGCCCTTATGGTGCATCCACGCATCGGAATAGCCCTTGTCAAGCCTCTCTGCCACCGTAGGGCTTTTGGTGCCGAGGTAATATCTCGCACCGTTTATAAATTCGACGGGCGAATATTTTGATAAATCGTGTAACAAGCCACGCCATAAAATCCCCGCCTTTACGCAATGGCGGATTACCATATGGCGGTGTTTTGTTATTGTTACAAAATGCCTGATAAAATGCAGCATATGCCTACCCTTTCGTTTTTTTCATTATTGGATTATTTTATCATATTATGTCATCAATTGCAATATGTGATTTATACAAAAAATTGAATTTATCGGGATGTGGTTATTGCAGTGCATCGGGACTTTGTCCCCTGCTTATGCAGTGCTTATTGCTATGCAGTTGGTACCCCTACTTACTTTTCTACCT
>JAZQHZ010000010.1:0-6433 GCA_045540855.1 Clostridia bacterium | reverse complement strand
CCGCTCTGTTTTCAGAGCGGGTGCAGAGCATGGTATAAAACGTCACGACAGATGCGTGAAGGGTATTGCGGATACTCTTCCGCAGGTGGTGGCAGAGCTGAACTACGAAATAAATGACGATGTGACGGACGGCACATATCTGCCCGTAACAATGGTAAATCCGTATGCGAGCGATGGAATAACGGTGAATGAGTGGTTCACAAACCTAAATCCCTTAGATGATCCGTGGGCAAAGGCACAGGCGGACGTTACGGGAATGATAGAGCTTACTTATGAGGATGACTTAAAGCTTGACTATTATGGCAAGGACGTACCGAAAAAGGAAAGAGACAACATATGGCACTTTGATACAAACCACGCCGACACTCATCAGTACGAAAGTAAGTACACAACTCAAAAACGTGACACCTACGTTCCGAACTTCAAGATTGATGCATCGCAGGATTCAGTAGGCTTTGCAACAAATCTTGGAAACTACGGTGTGACGTATACATACGAGCTGTCAATCAGAAATGACGGCAGAAAGACGAGATATTTCACATACGTGCCGACCACCAATTCCAAAATACTGGTATACACCAACGAAAAGGGCGAGGAAGCTGAATACGCATTTGCAAAGCCATTCTATGCAAACGCACAGCGTGATGTAATGTCAGTGGTTCAACTGCCGCCGGGTGAAACAACGGAGTTTTCGGTAAATGTAACACTGCCGGTAAACTACAACGGCGGTACAAAAAATGCGTTTATTATAAAGGATAAAGCCGAAAAGCTCAATGCAGAGGCAATTATTTCAAAGCTCGATCAAAGAGAATATGAAAGAGCGATAAACGGTAAATATCTTTCGGAATACAAGGACGTATTACCGCAGGAAACGCTTGCATATTTCGCAGGCAATCTTGATGCATACGAAATCGTGAGATTTGGTGACAGATACGCAGTACGCTGGTGTGCGTGGGACGGCAAATATAACTATTATTATCCCGGCTGGTGGCTGTGCAATCACGTTTATATACTGGATAAGGATATGAAGGTGGAAACACACCGAACATTCAACTCACTGCCGATAGGCTCAAGCGTGAGTGATGATATACTCTATATTCAGACTGCACGTGAGGGCAATTTCAGAAGTGAAAACGGAATGGTGTGGGAAGCAATAGGAGCAGGCGAGCTGCCGGATTGCGTGGAGACCGAGCCAGAAGTGTATTTAGGCGAGGTGCTGGATGCACGAAACAGAGAAGTTCACACTGTCGCTGATGGAAATTACGAACTTAGCAGTCTTGTAACAGTACAGATAACAGATGCCGAATATAAAGAAATTTATAAAGCGATAAAAGACATTAAGCTTAAAAGATGTGAAAAACCGACGGAGCTTTCAACAAGAGAAATTGATGATATAAGTATGCAAGGATTTAAATATAATAATAAATATTATTGCATTGATGACGATGATGACAGAAGCTTTGTAAACAAGTTGATATGGAATTTGGTATATTTCTCTGATGAGTCAGAAGAAAAGGCTTTCGCTACGAATGGGCTCGCATTATCTGATTGGGCAATTGGCGGTGTAAAGCTTGCAAGCGAATATGGACTTGTATATGATATTGGCGGTAAATACTTTACCGGAACGGCAGATATGTCGAGAGCGAATTTCTGCGACACAGCAATAAACGTCATTAAATATCTCGGCTATACAAGATTACCGGATGAACCGGAATCGGAATTCAGTGACACAGATAATGAAAATGTCCGCATACTTGCAGATTTAGGCATTATAACAGGCTACGAGGACGGCACTTTCCGAACATATGCGAAAATCACCCGAGAAGAAGCGGCAGTAATAATTTCACGTATGCTAAAGTTATGGAACCTGACCGAGCAAACCGAAACGGAGTATCAGGATGCCGACACAATCCAGGAATGGGCAAAGGATGCGGTAAACATCACCGCACGATATAATATAATGAACGGTATAGGCGATAACACCTTCTCACCGAAGGGCAGCTATACGGTAGAGCAGTCGATTATAACAATGCTCCGTGTATTTAACACAGCCGTAAATGCAGGCTATTTAGACCTTCCCGATATTCCCGAGGGCGGCAACAGCTTTGTAGTATACAGAGAAGGCTACCGTAACGGCAGAATTGAGCTGGCGGTATTCGATACGGAAGCTGACTCCACTCTCCTAACGGGAGAAAATGGGGAAGTAACGGTAAGCGGAAGCTATGAAAATGACGTGAAATATTATTTCAGCTGTGGCAGATGGATAGAATTTGAGCGTGGCTACGATAAAGTGAGTAATAAGTCGGACGGAGTACTTGTAGCAAGTATAGGTTAAGAAAAATCGTCAAATCACTTGATTAAACGACAAAAATGTGATATCATTAAGTTAAGAATTATTAACGAGGTGATACTGTGAACATAGTAATCTGTGAAGATGACGACAAGTTCAGAAAAAGCATAGAAAATATAACTCAGATGTACGCCGCAAAAAATAGCTCAAATTCAAAGTGCGTACTTTCAACTGCGGATGCACAGCGTGTAATAGACTATGCACGCTCAAATCCGGAGCTTACGATATATTTTCTCGATATTCAGCTTGAAGGCTCAATAACAGGCTTTGATATAGCGGCGGAAATTCGCAAAAACGACTGGAACAGCTCAATAGTATTTATAACAAGCTACAAGGAAAAGATTATGCTCACCTATGAATACAAGCTGGAGCTGTTGGACTACATAATAAAAACCGAGCCCGAAAAAATAGAAGCGAAGGTAAACGAATGTATGCGTATAGCCGAAAACCGACAAAGCAAGGGCTATTCGGGTATGCTTACGGTAAATACAAAACGCTTCACAACTACAATTCCGTTTGATGAAATAGTAATGATTGAAGCATTAAAGGGATCTCACAAATTATTGCTTCATTATTCGGAAGGATTATTTGAATTTTATTCTTCGATTAACGAGGTGTTCTCGCAGCTTGACGACCGTTTCTTACGATGCCACAAGGCGGTTATAATAAACCGTGACAAAATCCGTACAGTGGACAAAAAGGAGCATATTATCCAGCTGACAAACGGAGTAGAGTGTGAGTATGCACCGAAAAGTGTGAAGTTTTGAATTGAAAGGATAAAACTATGGAATTTAATACGGTAAAACTGATTACGTCAGCTGTTTTCGCCGTAGGTGCAGGTATGATTTCATCTGCATTAACAAAGGGGATTATGCAAAGAAGCACATTGCTTATGATAATTGGCAGTGCAATTGCCTCTGTTGCAGGAGCGTGGAATGAGTGGTTTGCATTTTTGCCGTGTGCACTGATGATTTTCGCACTGCTTTGTTCATTTAAGGCAAATGCAGCGGAAGCGGCGGCGGTGTCGCTTTTGTCAACGACAGCATCATTTGTAACACTCGTGTTTGCAAGTGCAATCATTGCACCCTGCCTTGAAGCATATAGCTATACATTAAGCAATGCCTTCTACTACGATATCGTTAATTCGTGGGTAGTAATAGCGGCACTTGCGGCGGCAATAGGTTTTTTGCCGCTTATGGTGTGGCTGTGCCGCCAACGTGACGGACTTGGCAGCTCGATGGCGATGTGTGTAATAGCACTTTCGTTGTCTCTTGCGGCAACTATGGTGTTGCATATGTGCTTCGGTCAGCTTGTTGATTATAACGCAAAGTATTTCAAGCTGCCGATGATGTATTCGGTGCTTACGGGTGCAATTGCTTTTGTTTCGATGCTTCTGACCTGTATAGTGTTAAAGGCATTAAGACGCAGTCTTAAAATTCCGGGAAGGTTATCGGAAACGAAGGAATTTTATATGATACTTGCGGCGATAATTTCAACGGTGATTTTCTATTGCTATGAAAATACAATTTTAAACAACTACACCAGCTTTGATGAGCCGCATTATAAATACACTGTTTCAATACTTATCGTATTGATGATTGTAACCGTACTCGCAACACTGATTGCAGTATGCTCATACATACTCCGCACACGTGAGGAGCAGTCCAGAATTGAGAAGGAAATTGAAATCACAGAGGTATACCGTAACGAAATACGTGATATGCAGCGTGAAATTTTCGATTTCAAGCACGATTACAGCAAAATATACTCGTCAATGAGTACACTGATTATGAATAAGCGCTTCGACGAGCTTGAAAGCTTTTTTGCACACAACATCACACCCATTCAGAAGGAGCTTTTTGCAATGGATGAGGGTGCAAAGGCGATTATGCTCTTAGAGGACAGTGCAGTGCAGGGACTTGTGTATTCGTATATAATCAAGGCGAAAAAGCTCGGAGTGACACTGCTCATTGATATTCGTGAGCCGGTGCCTGAGGCGGCAGTTGCGGTGCTTGACCTCAACCGGATTTTAGGGATATTCCTGGATAACGCAATAGAGCAGGCGGCAATGTCGGATAAGGAGGTCGGCTTCGGCGCAATAAGGCGTGGCGACAGTGTGGTATATGTAATAAATAACAGCTGCGAACAGCTTGACGTGGAAAAAATGTTCAAGCGAGGCGAAAGCTCGAAGGGCAAGGGAAGAGGCAGAGGTCTCGCCATTGCAAGAAAGCTGTGTGCATCGCATGACGAGATAGAAATGCACAACTACACAAGAAACGGAAAATTTATCTGTGAGATATATGTAGACTTATTGAAAGGGTAGGAAATGAAAAAAATATTACTTATATTATCAATTCTGCTGATGCTTTGTGGCTGCTCGGCTCAGAAGCTGATGCTATCAAGCGATTCGGCGGAACTGATATTTGACGGAGTGCCGATGCAGGCTTACACTATAAACGGTGTAAGAGTAATATCGGTGGAAGGGCTTGCAGATTATGGCTTCACCGTAACGGACGGCGAGGACGTAATAAATGCAATTGGTGATGAAAAAATTGCAGAAGTACCCGACATTTCACAAATAACAAAAAGCATACAGGAGATATGCAGGGCAAAAAAGAGCAAAAAAACAATACAGATTAACTCGATGCGTATCGACGGCTACGAGGCAGGCGGAAATCACTATGTAAGCCTTGACAAGCTGTGCGAATTCCGTACCGAATACAACAACGAGTGGGGATATTCGGATTATAACTTTGCAAGCCGTAACGAGAACGGAAAAATTATAGTTGACGTGTTCCGCTTAAAGCTGTTGACTGATGTATGGGACAGACATTATGAAATGGTGAACAAGAGTGAAATGGACGTATATACCGAGGATTACACCTGCACAAGTGCACCGTATTTCGGAGCAAGGCTTGAGCCGCCGTCGGGAATTTATGCCGGAGTAAACGGCGACGACGTGTTTGAAAGCGAAAACTTGGGTGCATCATTGAATTACATAGAATTTACGGATTTTCAGAAGGATATTCTGCGTCCGAATAAGGACTATGTAAAGGCATCAAGCTGTATGGTGGTCATTGCGTGGAATATAAACGACCTGATGGGTGTATTTGAAAATGAGGAATATATCCGTGAAACGCTTGATAATCTACAAAAATATCATAAGCCGATGATAATAAGAATAGGTGCGGAAATGAACGTTTCACCGCTCGGTGACGCACCTGCGGCATATGTGAATGCGTTCAGGACAATAGCAGAAATAGTTCACGAATATCCGGATTTTGCGGTGATGTGGTCGCCTAATGATATGGGAGCACTCAATAAGCCGTTTGAATATTATTATCCGGGTGACGAATACGTTGACTGGATTGGTGTATCGGCATTTATGAAGAAGCACTTTATGGGTGACCCGACAATACCTCAGGAGGGCAATGTATACTTTATGACAGGCGACTATGCCTATACAACCAATACACTGAAAAATATTATTGACTTTATGCAAAGCCGTAACATCAATAAGCCGCTTGCAATAAGTGAGGGCGGAACGGTTACGCAGCTTAATTATTCCAATGGCGGCGAGATTGACGAATGGTCAAAAACACGTATAGGCTATATGTATTGGTATGCGGCAATGCGTTATCCACAGGTGAAGGTAATAAACTATTTCAACCACAAGATGCCGGATGAAGTACAGTTCTTCAATATGCACGACAAGCCGGAGCTTTTGAAAAAGGTTAATGAAGCACTTTCAAACGGACAGTACAGAAGCACAGCCAATGATATGCCGGAATTTACGTTTGCAAAGGTGGATAATCGCACCTTCAATCAGACAACAATTCCGTTATATACCTACGCATATCTGCCGGAGGAAAGCATTGAGAGAGTAGAGTATATTTTAGATAATGAAACAGTGCTTGCACAGTGCAGGGAAATCCCGTACCGCTATGAGCCAACGGTAGAATATCTGCCCGAAGGCAGACACACGCTGACAGTACGGGTAATAGGCAGCAGCTCAACAATTGAGCAGAGCTACACGTTAGTACGTAATGGCAGGAATGTTGAGATTATAAAGTGAGAAGAAAG
>JAZQHZ010000009.1:0-5358 GCA_045540855.1 Clostridia bacterium | reverse complement strand
AAATGCGGATATGGCGGAATCGGCAGACGCGCACGTTTGAGGGGCGTGTGGTTAACACCGTGCCAGTTCAAGTCTGGCTATCCGCACCATATAGCGGGATTGTGTAAAGGTAGCACGAGTGACTCTGACTCACTTTGTTCGGGTTCGAATCCTGATCCCGCTGCTTAAAAAAGCACTTCTTCAGAAGTGCTTTTTTCTATTAAATCCACTTGCGTGGATGAAATCGTTTTTGACGAAAAACTGAAAGCGACTTGTCTTTGCAAGTCGCTTTTTAAATCTATATATTTTGCCTATTAAACAAGCTTTTCAGGATCAACGGTGTAAGTTCCCATTGCAATCTTTACAAGGTCTATTAAAGCAAGGATTCCGCCGATACCGCAAAGTAAGCTCATTATAATCTTGAATACGCCCTTTTTGGTTTCGCCCATCATAAAGTTATGAATACCGATACCGCCGAGGAAAAGGCAGACAATAATCATAACAATTTTATCCTGACCGTTTAAATTGTCAGCAGCTTTCTTTACTGCTACGCCGCAATTCATACAAACATCAGCATTTGCCGCTATCGTGTTGCCACAGTTTGCGCAGAAGGTGTTTCCTTCTCCTACCTTAACTCCGCATTTTATACAGATAGCCTGATTATCGTTCATTGTTTCTCCACAGTTTTTACAATACATAGTTGTAACCGTCCTTTCTTTTGATATAATATAATTATACCATTTTGTATGGATATTGTCAATACAGAATGTAAACATTCCTGGTTAGTTTTTGTGAAAATATCATAAAAACCAATTCAGAATAAAGCCGCCGCCAATCAGAACGTAGAACATAATATTCAGATACTTTTGTGAAAACAATTTGCCGTCAAATAAGAAGGCGATGTAAAGGAGAGGAACGGACCAGAACATTGCATGATAAGAAAATGCCGCCTTGAAATCAAGCCGCAGTGCACAAATGAGTGCTCTTGTCATCCCACAGCCCGGACATTGCGTATTAAAAAGTCTGATAAATACACACTGTATTCCGGAAAAATAAATAAGAGCTGCAAAAAGCATCAATATAAAAGTAATAATAAGCTTGCTGCGAAGGTTTTTTATTCTCATATCGTATCCCCACAATAATAATTATATTTTTATTTTATCACGTTTTGAATTGTGAGTCAATTATATTTCTTTAAAAAGATACGTTTTTAAGTAGTCAATATTTGCAATAATGAAATCAATATTTGCACTTGACATAAATGAAAGTAAATGATACTATGTAAATAAAGTACAAAGCAAGGAGACGAACTATGAAAAAGCTTGATTTTGACCACGTAACCCTGGGCGTATGCTACTATCCCGAGCATTGGGACAAGTCACTCTGGCGTGACGATTTGAAGCGAATGAAGGAATACGGCATAGAGGTTATCCGTATAGCAGAATTTGCGTGGAACAGGTTTGAGCCGCACGAGGGTGAGTTCACCTTTGACTTCTTCGACGAGTTTATGGATATGACGATTGAGGAGGATATAAAGGTAATATTCTGTACACCGTCAGCCACTCCGCCGGCGTGGATGAGTGAGAACTATCCCGAAATTCTCAATGCGGATTTTGACGGAAATCTTGTACGTCACGGTCAGAGACGTCATTGCAACCTCAATTCGGAAAAGTACAGATTTTTTGTGTCACGTATTACCCAAAAGCTTGCAGAGCATTATTCAAAGTATAAAAATATAATTGCATGGCAGCTTGACAATGAAATCAACTGTGAATGTGATATGTATTATTCCGAGAGCGACCACAAGGCGTTCAGGGAATATATGAAGAAAAAATTCGGAACGCTTGATGCGCTTAACAAGGCAATCGGTGCGGAGTTCTGGAACCAGACCTATACAGACTGGAAGGAGGTATACCTTCCGAGACGTACCAATGCAGGTAATATGGGAAATCCGCATATGGCACTGTATCAGAAGAGATTTATTTCCGATACGGTTATAGATTTCTTTAAGCTGCAGGCGGATATAATCCGTCAGTATACGGATGCCGACATTACCACAAACGGCTTGTTCAGACATATTGATTATCAGAAGCTTGTAAAAGAAGTGCTTGATTATATTACATACGATAATTATCCGAACTTCGCATATGAAAGACGTCTTGATGTATCACGTCAGAACGGCTTGCGTGACCGCAACAGTTCATATAACCTTATGAGAGCAAGGTCAATTTCGCCGATATTCGGAATAATGGAGCAGCAGTCAGGACCGTCGGGCTGGAATTTCAGAATGGAACAGCCTGCACCGAAGCCCGGTCAGGTGCGTTTATGGACCTTGCAGGCGATTGCCCACGGTGCGGATTTCGTGAGCTATTTCCGCTGGCGTACGTGTACCTTCGGAACGGAGATTTACTGGCACGGTCTTAATGATTACAGCAATAAGCATAACAGAAGAATTGACGAGCTTATAAAAACTCATACAGATATTCAGAAAATACAGGACGTGTGTGCAAAGGAATATGTTGCACAGGCGGCACTTTTAAAGGATTATGACAGTGAGTGGGACGGAGAAGAGGATATCTGGCACAGCGTAGTGGATAATATCAGCTATGACGGCTGGTTCAGAGCATTCCAGAATAAGCACATCCCGAATGACTTGGTTTATATTGATGACAATACTGAGCTTTGTGAGTTGCTCAAGTACAGAATGGTGGTATATCCACACCCGACACTTTTGAATAAAAAGCGTGCAGACTTGCTCAGAGCATATGCCGAGCAGGGCGGAACGGTGATTTTAGGCTGCCGTACCGGTTACAAGGATATGAACGGTATCTGCTATATGACACCGATGCCGTGCGATGCGGCAGGGCTTTGCGGCTGTGAGGTGGAAGAATTTACCTTCCTGTCACCGTATGATGAGGAGCAGTTTGTAACAATGAACGGTAAGCGTGTAAGTGCACCGTGCTTCAATGATGTTCTTGAAATCACTGACGGCGAGTGCGTGGGTACGTTTGAAAATAACTATTATGCAGATAGGCCGGCGGTATCGGTAAAGAATATCGGTAAGGGTAAGGTGTATTATTTCGGTGCAGCCTTCGCTGAGGATACTGCAAAGGCATTTATTGAGCTTGAAGGCATTGAGCCGCCGATGGATATTGCAAGGTATATTGATATTCCGGAGGAGATAGAGCTTGCAATAAGAGGTGAGCATATATTCTTACTCAATTACAGCGGTGAAAGCAAGGAGTTTAATTGCTCAGCTTCATTCACTGATATGATAACGGGTAAGGAGTTTACCGATAAAATCACAATTAACGGCTATGACGTGGTTGTACTTAAAAGGAGCTGACCTTAATGGTCAGTTCCTTTTTTATGAAAAAATTTATTTAATTACTTGCATTACTTTGACTTTTAAGGTATAATAATGTTAGTAGGAGTTGATTTGATGAAATTTATTGTTATTGCAATTTCTACTTTTATTTTGACGACAAATACAGTATACGCCGTTGCGGACAGTGCAAAAGCCGCATGTGTGATAAATATGTCAACGGGCGAAATTGTATTTGAAAAAAATGCACACGAGAGACTGCCTATGGCAAGCACCACAAAGATTATGACGGCACTGACGGCACTGCGTAACAGTGAGACTGACGAGGCTGTGAAAATAAGCATAAACGCACAGAATCAGGAGGGCTCGTCAATGTATGCAAGGGCGGGTGACAGCATATCAATGCAGGATATGCTCTACGGGCTGATGCTCAATTCCGGCAATGATGCGGCAGTGGCGGTGGCAGAGCATATTTCGGGCAGTGCGTATGAATTTGCCAAGCTGATGAACAGTGAAGCAAGGACATTGGGTGCAAAAAATACATCATTTAAAAATCCGAACGGCTTGCACGATGATGAGCATTTCACGACCGCAGCAGACCTTGCCCTGATAACACGTGAGGCGATGCAGTCGGAGGAATTCCGCAGGATTGTTATGACACGCTCGTATACTGCAAGGTCGCTTGTGAATCCCGATAAGGTGTATGATTTGTACAATCATAACAAGCTGTTAAAAAGCTATGACGGAGCTACGGGCGTTAAAACGGGCTACACCGAGAATGCCGGCAGATGCCTGGTGAGTGCGGCAAAGCGTGACGGAATGGAATTCATTGCCGTAACCTTGAATGACCGCAATGACTGGAACACGCATAAGGAGCTTCTTGATGAGGCTTTTTCGCAGTATGAGGCAAGGACGCTTGTGAGAGAGGGCGAATGTATAAAAGAGCTGGTGCGTGATTGCGGTACCTATAAGCTCTGTGCCCAGGAGGATTTTGTGTTCGCCTCAAGGAAGGATAAGAAAGAAAACGTGCAGATGCAGGTGCATCTGGCAAAAAATCTTGAGGGTGCAATCAATAAGGATGAGAAGGTAGGCTACATAGAATTTATTCTTGACGGTGAAAAAATCGGCACTGTTGCGATAGTTGCCGGAGAAGATATAGCCGACGGTACAGAAATTAACAGACGCAGAAGCTTTTTCGGAAGCTTCAGGCGGATATGTCGGCTTCTGATATAAAACGGAGGTACAAATGGGAGAAATAGTAAGATTACAGAAATACATTGCGATGAGCGGTGCGGCATCAAGACGTGCGGCGGAGACGATGATTACGGAAGGTCGTGTAAGGGTAAACGGAGAAAAGGTTACGGAACAGGGAATAAAGGTGGAAATCGGCTGTGACAAGGTAACGCTTGATAATAAGCCGCTTGAAATCAAGAACAAGAACTATTACATTATGCTCAATAAGCCTGCGGGCTACGTTTCAACTGTCACAGACCAGTTTGACCGCCCGACGGTTGTTGACCTTGTCAAGAAGGATATTGACACAAGAATTTTTCCTGTCGGCAGACTTGACTATGAAACCGAGGGCTTGCTTTTGATGACAAATGACGGTGATTTCACATACCGCATAACTCACCCGAAGCATCACGTGGAAAAGACATATATTGCAGTGATAAAGGGCGGAATAAAGGTCGCTGACCTCAATAAGTTAAGAAGAGGAATACGTGTAGAGGACTACACAACCTCGCCGGCACAGGTGGAAATTATGGACGCGGTTGACGGCCATACCTATATAAAGATAACAATTCACGAGGGCAAAAACCGTCAGGTGCGAAAGATGTTTGACACTCTTGGCTATACGGTAGTAGGCTTACAGAGAATAAGCATCGGACAGGTGGAGCTGGGCAATCTGCCGCTGGGCAGATGGCGTCATCTCACAAGCCACGAAATAAACTGTTTATTGGGATAAATGGAAAATGGGATCAGCATTTGTCACAGACATATGCTGATTTTTTGCACTTAAGACTGATATTCTTTTGTCAAAAAACAAATGCTTC
>JAZQHZ010000008.1:0-9138 GCA_045540855.1 Clostridia bacterium | reverse complement strand
CCGGGATAATCACCGATATTTGGTAAACGGGCGAACACGGTTCGCCCCTACACCTATCATTCAAATTTGGTGGTTATTTAGGCAGGAGCAAGCCCCTGCCCTACAATCCATCATCCCAATTACGCACATAAACAATAATTTATAACCACACAGAAAGGAAACAAATATGGATTCAGCAGTACACGCAATTGTCGGAGCGTTATCCGGCAAAATATCAAAGGAATTTATAGTTTTTCTGGTATCTATGATACCGCTTTTGGAGCTTCGTGGCTCAATATTGGCGGCAGGCTTTATGGATATGCAGTTCGTGCCGACATTTATTGCGGCAGTATTGGGAAATATGCTCCCGATTCCGTTCATTCTTTTATTTATAAAGAAAATTTTCGCCTGGATGAAGAAGGTCAACGGACTCAAAAAATTCCCTGAATGGTGCGAAAAGAAGGCAATGAGCAAATCCGCACAGATTGAAAAATACGGATATTTCGGACTCTATCTCTTCGTAGCAATTCCCTTGCCGGGAACAGGTGCCTGGACAGGAAGCCTTGCGGCTACTCTGTTAAATCTTAAAACGGGCAAGAGCCTGATTGCAATCTTCTTAGGCGTATGCACAGCAGGGCTTGTGATGTCGCTTCTTGCATTCGGCATTATTGCAAATCTTATAGGCTAAAAAAACAGAAGCACGTGCATATGCACGTGCTTTTATTTATCTTACATTGTTACCAACTTGAACGATACCTTCGCTCCTGTGTCGGTTAAGTTTGCATAGTACCAGATTCCTTCACTGTCGAGCCTGAGCGAAAGACTATATAATTTATCTCCGGTTATCATATAATAATTTCCGTAAGTCGCCTCAACGTACTCCATTATAATCTCTTTTGCACGCTCTGCGTCCGCCTCTTTTACCATAATCGTCGAACTCAAGGGCGCTACATATGCAGTTTCCTCTACGGGCTCTGCCTGAGCAATTGTATACTCCTGAGCCACGTTTGCCTCTGCATATACCTCCGGAGTTGTCTCCGGCTCACTAATCATGCGAATGCTGTATCCTACCGGCATTTCATCCGCCACCGTATCAGCTGATGCTACTGCAATTCCCTCATTGCCCTCAGCAATTGTCATAATCTCCGGAGTTGCTTGCACTTCCGGTGTTGCTGTTATCTGAGGAACAGTTGTTGCAGTCGGTATCGGTGTTGCTTCCACAGTCGTTACAGGTTTTGCTGTCGGAGCAACTGTTGCCTTTATTACAGTATTCACATTTTCCGACGGCTTTTTAGCCGCCGCTGCCATATTCACGTCTGAAGCCTTAACAGGTGCCGCTGTTATAACAGAAGCTTCACTTGCCGGCACAACGGGCACTGCAACCGGCTGTGATACTGCTGTGTCTGAAGTCTGGGTAGTGTTGCTTTCAGTCACCGTAGTTGTTTCGCTGATTACACCGTCGCCGTTATTATTCATACGTGATACAAGCATATTGCCGTTTGCGCCTATTGCAATACCAATAGCCAGGCACGCCGCAACCGTACCGTAGCGATTTATATAAGGCTTTGCATGACGCATAAAATACACTATCTTCGGCTCTGCCGCCAATTCCTTATCAAGACGGTTATTCACTGTCTGTAAAAAATCAGCGGGTGGTTCGATCGGAGGAAGGCTCTGTGCTGTAACCATAATTGACTTCATGAACTCAAGCTCACTTCTGCAATTATCGCAAATTGATGCGTGCTCTTCAAGCTGTGCTGTTTCTCTTTCATTCAAATCAGCAAATCTGTCAAGCAACGACATAAATTCTTCGCAATTCATTAAGCATCCTCCTTTCAAAAAATTTGTGTTTCTACTGATGCACTCCAAAACCCGTCGATTAAATACGGTGAGTTTCAGAATATATCAGCCACCCTTTTATCCTATACACTATATTAGACGTAAAAAATCTAAAAAAGTTCCCTTTTTTCCGATAATTTTTTTCTCAGTGCATTTCTTGCACGGTTAAGCCTTGATTTTATCGTTCCTGTGGGAAGCCCTAAAATCTGCGATGCCTCGTCATACGAGCGACCGTCTATATCGCACACCGTCAGCACTGCCCTGAAATCATCACTGAGCGAGGCTATTCCCTCACGCACCGCCTTCTGTGCTTCACTCTGCTCAAGTGCCGCTTCCGGCGTAGGTGCGGTGTCCGCTATTTCACTCTGACGGTTTTCCTCGTCATCGTCTGACGGATAGAGACTTATCGTCTTTGCACTTCGTTGTCGTTTTCTTAAAATATCATTGCATACATTCGCCGTTATCCGGTATATCCATGTAGTGAGCGAGGACTGTCCCTTGAAGCTCGATATATTCTTATATACCTTGATGAATACCTCCTGTGCCGCATCCAGTGCATCCTCACGGTCCGACAGCATTCCGTATGCTATGTTGATTATCTGCTTTTCATATTGCGTGACAAGCTCGTTGAACGCTTCCCTGTCACCCTTTTGCAAGCGTTGTATTAAATCGGGCAATCCTTCTCACCTCCTTTTCGCCCCTCATGGCTCAGATAATAATTAATAATTACTTATTCTTTCCTTGTATGCCATAAAAGCCGTTTCAATGTCTGCCATACAGTCATTGCCGAACTTTTCTAAAAATGCCTTTGTTATCTCAAACGCAACCGCCGCCTCGACTACCACCGAGCACGCCGGCACTGCACACACGTCCGAACGTTCAACTGATGCCTTATGCTCGCTCTTATCGTTGATATTAACTGTTCTTAACGGATTGTAAAGTGTCGGAATCGGCTTCATTGCGGCTCTTACCACAATCGGCTCACCGTTAGACATTCCTCCCTCAATTCCGCCTGCATTGTTTGTTACTCTGTGGAAGTCATCGGTATATACAATTTCGTCGTGTACGTTTGAGCCGTTCGTCCCACCGACTCCCATACCCATACCTATTTCCACGCCCTTGATTGCCTGGACGCTCATAACTCCGAATGCAAGCTTTGCATCAAGCTTTCTGTCATAGTGTACATAGCTGCCAAGTCCTGCCGGTACTCCCGACACAACCGTTTCCACTACTCCGCCTACGCTTTCACCGTCTGCCTTTATCTTGTCAATATATGCCATTGCCGCCATTGCCGCCTCGTCATTATAGAAGCCAACCGGCGATTCCTTCACCTTTGCATAGAGGTCGTCCGCATTCATATCCGGCATATCGCATACCTCACCAATACGTGCAACTCTGCTGTTGAACTTTACCCCGAACGGCTCTATTGCCTGTCTTACAAGTGCACCGACTGCCACTCTTGCCGCAGTTTCTCTTGCACTTGCACGCTCTAAAACGTTTCTCAAATCCCTATGATTGTATTTCATACCGCCCGTAAGGTCTGCGTGTCCGGGTCTTGGCTGTGTAACGGTTTTAAGCGAAAAATCGCACTCCTCCGTACCCATAATATTCTCCCAGTTTTCCCAGTCACGGTTTGCAACCTTCATTGCAATCGGAGAGCCCAGAGTGTATCCGCCTCTTACGCCCGACAGAATTTCGGCTGTGTCCTTTTCAATCAGCATTCTGCCGCCTCTGCCATAGCCCTTCTGACGCTGAGCGAGAGCCTCGTTTATTTTTCCCAAGTCTATTTTAACGCCGGCGGGCATTCCCTCAACGATAACCGTAAGGCATTTTCCGTGAGTTTCTCCGGCTGTGAAATATCTAAGCATCTGTTGCCCATCTCCTTTAAACATAGTTATTAATTATTGTATCATATTTCGAGCAATTTTTCAAGATATAATTTGAATAATTCAAAATTTCCTTTTTATGTTAACATATTATCTTTAAAATATGCTTAAAAAAATAACAAGCTGCCTTTTGCAGCTTGCTAAAATTATAAATGTGCTAAATAGTAATAGAAAAATAAATAAAACGTTACTACTGCAATCACCATAACAATTATCCAAAATCTCATTTCTTTAAGATAAACCAATGGCTCCTTTTTTATTAATGCTTTTACTGTGCTTAACCCTAAAATCAGTAACACACCTGCATCAATGAAGAACAAAATAATATCGCATAATATTGCTATGATAAACGTATTGATTCCTCTACCCGCTCTTAATACATCATCTATCATGTATATGTACTTAAAATAGTCCGTTCCCTTTATTACACAATACATATTAGACAATGCGAGCAACAACAAAATCATATGTACCGATACATATGCAATTCGTTTTTTCATAATATATTCTCCTCTCCGAGCTTGTATCTTTAAAGGCACAAAAATGCAAGCACGATATAGCTTGCACTTTTAAATCAATCCCAATTTATCTCCTCAAAGGATACAACCTCTCCGCATGCTATTTCCTGATCCGCTTTCTCCATTTCGATACGTTCCTCAGGAGTAACTTTTGTAAAGTCCGGATCCCAAGCCAGAACGATACGTTTTACAAATTCATATGCCAGACTCTGTTCTGATTCCGGCAACATATCAACCATTCTTGAAATCTCCAAAGCTGTTGATGACATATAAATACCTCCTTACTTATAAATGCTGCCTCGGCTGTCTATGCTTATTATAAATAATATTGTTATATTTCCGTTTTTATCAAAACGATATACTATTCTGTATTTTCCTATTCTAAGCCTGTACCGTCCGTCCGAATAGCCCTGCATTGCCTTTATATCACCCTCCGACGGTGTTTTTTAAAGGTTTTCTATTCCTTCCTTAATACGTTGTTTAGTAATTCTATCGTATTTTTCAAGATTCTTTTGTGCTGATTTACTGAATATAATTTGCAAAATATCAGCTCCTTCCCATCAAAAAATACAATACCTGCTTATATTTATTGTATCATATCTTAAATCATTTTTCAAGATATAATTTGAATTCTTTAAAATATGCTTAAAAAACACTTTACTTTCACGCTTTAAAGTGGTATAATATATTATAGAGAATTATGACCGAAAGGATATTTTTATAAATGAAAAACATACACGATAATTATGCGGATATGCTCTATAAGGCTGTGCTTCAGTTGAAGGACGTTGACGAGTGCCGCCGCTTCTTTGACGATTTATGCACTATCTCGGAGCTGCGTTCAATGAGCCAGCGTGTTGAGGTTGCTCATATGCTTTACGAAAAGAAGGTCTATACCGACATCGCTGAAACGACAGGTGCATCCACCGCTACAATCAGCCGTGTCAACAAATGTTTGAATTACGGCGAAAATGGCTATAATTTAGTATTGGAAAGACTCAAGGAGGCAGAAAATGGCGAGTTACAGTGATTTTGCCTACATCTACGACCATTTCATGCACGCAGACGTAAACTATGAGCAGATTGCAGACTACATAGAGAATCTGTTTGACCGTTATAACATCTCACCCGATCTGGTCTGCGACCTTGCCTGCGGTACGGGAAACGTCACAATCCCTATGGCAAAGCGCGGGTATAATATGACCGGCGTGGACTTATCCGAGGATATGTTAAACGTCGCACGTGAAAAGTCGGAGGGGCTTGATATCCTTTACCTCAATCAGAACCTTGCAAGCATAGACCTTTACGGCACTATGGGTGCGTTTCTGTGTATGATAGACGGTATCAATTATGTCCTTACTCCCAAGTCACTGCTGACATTGTTCACACGTTTAAAAACGTGCTTTATGGACCCGGATGCAGTGCTTATCTTCGATATAAGCTCACGCTATAAGCTGCAGCACGTAATTGGTGACAACACCTTCATCCACTCGGAAAAGGACGTGTTCTATTCGTGGCAGAATCATTATGTCGAGGGCAAAAATCTTTCGGATATGCTTCTGAACTTCTTCGTAAAGGACGAAAACGGATATGAACGCTTCGAGGAGCGTCATCTTCAGCGTGCATATTCCGTAAAGGAGCTTACCTTCCTGCTGAAAAAAGCAGGATTTACAACCGTAGACACCTACGAGGCAATGACATTTAATCCGCCCACAAAAACAAGCGAAAGAATAGTCTTTGTCTGTAAATAACAATTAGATTACAAATGCTAAAAAATGCCGTAAAAACCTTGATTTTTACGGCATTTTATGGTATAATATAATAGTATAATTTTGAAAACTATTTCACTTGAAATAAACATCTTTAGGAGGAAATTATGGCTAAGAAATCAAAAGATCTCGAGCTTGATATGTCCGTAATCGAAAACCAAAAGGTTGTTGAGGTTGACCTTAACAAGGAGATGCGCAAGGCGTATATCGACTACGCAATGAGCGTTATCGTCAGCCGTGCACTTCCGGACGTACGTGACGGCTTAAAGCCTGTTCACAGACGTATCCTCTACGATATGTACGAGGGCGGACTGCTTTATGAGGCAGACTTCCGTAAGTCAGCGACAACGGTTGGTTCGGTGCTTGGTAAATACCATCCGCACGGTGACGCATCGGTTTATGATGCAATGGTGCGTTTAGGTCAGGACTTCTCGCTTCGTTATCCGCTGGTACAGGGTAAGGGTAACTTCGGTTCAATCGACGGTGACCCGCCGGCAGCTTACCGATATACTGAGGCTAAAATGTCAAGAATTGCTGCGGCAATGCTTACCGATATAGAAAAGGAAACAGTAGATTTCGTACCGAACTTCGATGATAAATTACTTGAGCCGGACGTGCTTCCGTCACGTTTCCCGAACCTTCTTGTAAACGGAAGTAACGGTATTGCGGTTGGTATGGCGACAAATATTCCGCCGCACAACCTCACAGAAACAATAAACGGTATCATCGCCTGCATTGACGATCCTGATATAACCTTAGAAGAGCTTATGGAATACATTCCGGGTCCGGATTTCCCGACCGGCGGCGTAATCATGGGCAGAGGCGGTATCCGTCAGGCATATTCAACGGGACGAGGCAAAATCACGCTCCGAGCAAGAGCAGAAATCGAGGAGACCTCAAACGGCAAGCAGAGAATCGTCGTTTCAGAGGTACCGTATAAGGTAAATAAATCAGAGCTTGAAAAGCACATCAATCAGCTCGTGCGTGACGGCAAGCTTGACGGTATATCCTCAACACGTGACGAATCAACAGAGCAGATTCATTTCATTATCGAATTAAAGCGTGATGCAAATGCAAACGTTGTATTAAACAACCTCTTCAAGTACACACAGATGCAGGAAACCTTCGGTATCATCCTGCTCGCACTTGTGGACAAGCAGCCGAAAATCCTCACACTTCGTGAGATGATCGACCACTATATCGCTCATCAGGAGGACGTTATTTCAAGACGTACTCAGTTTGAATTAAGAAAAGCAAAAGAGCGTGCTCACCTTTTAGAGGGCTACAAGGTTGTAATCGACTTTATGGACGAGGTAATAAGAATTATCCGTGCATCAAAGGACGTTGCAGATGCAAGACGTGCATTGGAGGAGCGTTTCAACATTGACGAGCTTCAGTCAGATGCAATCGTTAAGATGACCTTAGGCCGCTTATCGGGTATGGAGCGTGAAAAGATTGAGGCTGAATATGAGGAGCTTTTAGGTAAAATCAGCGAATACGAGGCTATATTGGCTGACGAAGCAAAGGTGCTTGAAATCGTTCGTGAGGACCTTGTTGAAATGAGAGAAAAGGTTCAGAGCGGACGTTATAACGACATCAAGGGTGACGAGAGAAGAACTGCTATTGAAGCGAACTTCAACGACCTTGATGATGAGGACTTAATCGAAGAGAAGGATTGTATTGTAACAATCACACATTCGGGATATATTAAGCGTGTAACCACAGATACCTACAAGTCGCAGAGACGTGGCGGACGTGGTATTACAGGTATGACCACCAAGGAGGAGGACTTCGTTACAAGAATGTTCACCACCTCAACTCACGATAATATCCTGTTCTTTACTACACGTGGTATTGTGTACAAGCTCAAGGGCTATCAGCTGCCCGAATCGTCAAGAACAGCAAAGGGTACGGCGATTGTAAATCTCCTGCCGCTTGAGGCTGACGAAAAGGTAACGGCAGTTATGCCTGTAAAGACCTTTGAAAGCGGACACTATCTCACCTTCGTTACAATGCACGGTCTCATCAAGAAGACCGATATGATGGACTTCTCACGAATCCGCAACGGCGGCTTAAGAGCGATTGAGCTTGTTGAGGGTGATGAGCTTATGCAGGTACTTTCAACTGACGGCTCAAAGGAAATCCTCGTTGCTACAAACAAGGGGCTTTCAATCCGTTTCAAGGAAACGGACGTACGTGCAATGGGACGTACTGCACGTGGTGTCAAGGCTATGACACTTTCAAAGGATGACTTCATCATCGGTGCGGTAATAGTTGACGAAAACGAGACTCTCCTTGCCGTAACGGAAAAGGGCTATGGTAAGAAGACGGAGTACTCTGAATACCGTGCACAGACAAGAGGCGGTAAGGGTATATTCACATACCGCTTAACCGACAGAACAGGTAAGCTTGCAGGTATCCAGAGCGTCAACGACGAAAATGATATTATGCTCATTACCACAGAGGGCGTTCTTATCAGAATGCACGCTGACGAAATCAGCACCTTCGGCAGACAGACTCAGGGCGTTCGCCTTATGCGTCTCAATGACGGAGTCAAGCTTTACGGCTTTGCCAAGACAGAGCGTGCCGAGGAGGATGAAACGGCCGAGGAAAATGCAACGGAGGCAGTAGAAAATGAAAATAATTAAATTAGTATTAGCGGCAATTCTTGCCATAACAACACTTTGTGCCTGCGGCTCACAGCCGCAAGCACCGGTACCGGTTACTATCACACTTACAACCGGCGAGGAAATCAAGGCTGAATTATATCCGGACGTTGCACCGATTACGGTTGAGAACTTCACAAAGCTCGTAGAAGAAAATTTCTATGACGGACTCATTTTCCACCGTGTAATCGAGGACTTTATGATTCAGGGCGGCGGCTTTGATGAAAACGGCGTGCAGAAGGCTGCCGATTCAATCAAGGGCGAATTCAAGGCAAACGGTGTAACAAACGACTTAAAGCACACAAGAGGTGTGCTGTCAATGGCAAGAACTAATGTGATGAATTCTGCATCAAGCCAGTTCTTCATCATGCACAAGGATGCACCGCATCTTGACGGTCAGTATGCGGCATTTGGTATGGTTACAGAGGGTATGGACGTGGTTGATAAGATTGCAACAACAGCCACCGATATGTCAGACAAG
>JAZQHZ010000007.1:0-19784 GCA_045540855.1 Clostridia bacterium | reverse complement strand
CCCTTATATTGCTCACGGTCAATACCAAACGTTTCAACCTCAAGATTTTTGTGCAATGTACCTTCGCAAAAATTCTCAAGCACAGGTCTTGCCATTTTTGTGAGCATATCAACCCAGTATTGTCTGCATTCGTTCATTATACTTTCCTCCTGTTAAAAAATTCTCGTCGCATTATCCGTTAATTTCAGCTTACATTCAAGATAGAAATAATCCGAATACACAAGTGCTTGCCCGATGCTTCTGTTTATCAGCTTATCCGACTCACCCTTTATATATGCACTTCCGACACAGCCGTGCAAAATAAGCGGCTGACAGTTCTCATAGTCCTTTGTAAGACAGAAGGCATTAAGTGCTTTTATAAGTCTTAATGCATAGTCTTTATATTTTTCATCGCCGGACTGTTCACATATTTCAAGCAAGCCCGATGCACAAATAGCCGCCGCCGCACTGTCCCAGGGTGCAAACGCTTCGTTTGATGCCGCAAAATCCCAGCACGGCATATCAACTGCACTTAAATGTGACATAAAATAGTCTGCCGTTCTTTTGGAAATCTCAAGGAACTGCGGATTTTTTGTGTATTTATAAGCAAGTGCAAATCCGTACACTGCCCACGCCTGACCTCGTGACCAGCACGAATCATCGCTGTATCCCTGAACAGTTCTGCCGCATATCGGATCACCTGTTATATGGTTAAAGTTAAAGGAATGATATGTGCTGAAATCGTCACGCACTATATTTTCGGCAACTGTATGTGCGTGCTTTACGGCAATATCATAATAGCTGTTATCACCTGTTATCTGTGATACCTTAAAAAGTAATGGAATATTCATCATACTGTCAATGATTACTTTACCCTTCTTTTCTTCAATGAACTGTTCGTCCTTATCCCATTTCCAGGTGTCCCACGCTCTTATGAAGCCGCCCTTTTCATTAAAACGGTTTACAAGAATATCAGCAGCTTTTATTAATATTTCCTTAGCATGAGCATCCTTTTCCTTTAAATATGTATATCCGGCACCCGGCAGAAAAATAAATCCGACATCGTGGTCAAGTGCAAGAAAATTATTAGCTTCATTAATTTCATCCATATTCTGAATCCTTAAATCAAAAAAACTGTCGTATTTCTTTGCCAGATCACGAAAATCCTTATCGCCCGTCAGCTCATATGCAAGATTAAATACACCCACATAAAATCCGTCCGTCCAGCCACCGCCGTTTCCAAGGTGATACTTTCCGTCATAAGTCATTCCGCATTTTGGAATTTTTCCGTCAAATTCAATTCCGTTTCGCTTTATTTTTTTTAATATCTTTTCCATATCAGCCCTCACTGTTTTTATAGATTTTAATTACAGGCTCCGAAAGTATTCCCATATCACGCAATGAATACCCGTATCCCCATTTATTTAGTGTTGTACGCCAACGGTCAGGTCCTGCCCAATGATTTGCGTCATCGGTATTGTGAAGTGAGCCGAAGCCGTTGTAGCGGTTTCCGTAGAGCTTAAGCTCTATCGTGTGCTTCCCTGCACTGATATTACCTAAACTTTGCGTATACGGCTCAAATGCGATAATTCCGCAGTCCACACCGTCAAGATACACTTTTACAAGTGCACCTCTGTATTTTGGTACAGTTATCTCCAGCTCGCCATCTTCGGTTTCGATTTCAGCAATATAGCTGATATTTCCGGTATAAAACGGCAAGCCCTGATTCGTAACCGTAGAAAAACCAAGCTTTTGAGGCTTTTGTGTTATGATTTTTTCGCTTCCGCATACTTTAACTCCAAAATCACCGAGTAAATACATCCACTCAAGATTAGTTCTTCGTCCGAACGGAGAAAGCACTTCAATTTTGTTATAGCCTTTATTGATTTTTCCTATCCTTACTTTTCCGATAGCCTTATCAACATAGTATCCCTCAGGCTTTGATGTAACTGTTTCGTCGTTAAGCTTAACAATACTTCTATTGGCCTCTTCAAGTGCCAATATGGCATTTTCAACATCGCATTCACTGAACACCCCGAATTTTACTTTTATCGTGTCGCAAGGCTCTGCATTATCACTTACCCACGGCTGTGGCTGCTTCATGCCGGATTCAGGATAGCTCATCCGTCGTTTGCAGATATTATCGGCTCTTAAAAGCTCTTCCTCCGCCTCTGAATATTCCTCACTATTCAGGGCAAATTTGCCTCTGTCAAGAAGCAGTGCATTTTCTTCGTCTGTTTTGTAGCTAAACATTCCCGTCAACGGAAATTCGTTTATCAATACTCTGTTTTTTTTCGGAATTACATATTCATTTTCCGTTGCTTCCACAAGCTTTAACAGCAGTGAATCATGAGAATAGAAGCCCTTTTGTATATACGTGAATCCGTCAGATATTGTATATTCCGCCTCGCTGATTTCACCCGTAAGTGTGTTATATTCATACGGCTTATAGCAGCCCTTTACACGGATAACCATTTCCTCATAGGTCGACTTCGGCCTGATTGTTTTGCTGTTATCAACCTTTGCACCGTGACAGACAAAGAGCCATTTGCAATCGTTATCGCTCCTGTAATTATATATCATTCTTTCGTTTTTCGAACCGTCAGAATATGATATATTTATTTCACGCCACGGCTCAAGAGCCTCCACTATGCTTATTTTGTCAAATGATATGCAGCTCACATCAAGAGGATTGTAGCTTCCGTCTTCATATTGCGGTGGATTCCCTGCAAATATCACGCTTCCGCCTGCGGAGTGGAATTTTTCAAGAATATCTCTTGTGGTTTTCCTCAGTTCTATACAATCCGGTACAAGAATTACAGAATACTCCATTTCATCGACTGTTAAGCCTTCCTTATGCGTTGCTGTATTTTGCTCACAAATCAGATTCTCGCTTATAAAATCAAAATCAAGATTTTCAAACAAAAGCCACTTCACAAGATTTTCAAGCTTTTCGTCCATATACTCTCTTCTTAGCTCATTGCCGCAAACCATTTCGTGCCAATAGCTTTCTATCGGATGAATTATACCAATCCGTACTATCGGTTTACCTCGTGTAAGAGCAAGATTTAATCTCGCAAAATGATTTTCTATGTATCCGAACTCCTTATGCCACGGCGACTGATAGTTTATTGATGCCGGGAAATCACGCTTTGCTTCGCCCTTCATTCCTGCGTGAGCAAGATGCGGAACACGCAGAGTAACACCCATTGCTGCCTGCCAGTCTCCCTGCTCCTTATAGCCTCTGAAATCATAGTCCCAGTCAGTAACACCGTAAAGCTCACTCATCAGTCCTTCACTGCCTGACTGATGCACAACTGACTGTGCCTGCTTCAGCGTCAGATATTCATAGCGTTCCATAAGCATATCTATTCCCGGAATACCAAAATATTTATAATGAGACATCGCCTCGCCTATCATTTGCGTCTGGCTTCCCAGCGTCTGCTCCGCCATCATATGACCGGTGAACATCAGCTCGTTTTCCTTGCACCACTCGCCCACCTTTTTACTGAAGGTTTCATAAAAAAGCTCGTTTAAGAATCTGTGCAGAATATAGCAATATTGTCTGTTTTTGCCATCAAAGAACATCTGAGGCAAAACGTCTGCTATATTGATTTTATATTTATTATAAAATCTTTCTTCTATATCCTTCGTCCACGGAATACTGATTTCAGATTTACTCATTCTCTTTGGCATAAGCTGTGGCTCATCGGTAAATATACCGGGAATTGCCTTTGTGAATTCTGTGCCGACTGCCTTTTTATAGCTCTCGTGTGTTATTCTTAAAAACGCATCAACTGCATCAGGATTAAGTAAATCCGCATAGGTCTGATTATTGAACCAGCCGCTTTCTTCGCTTGCAACAGATATTGCATAGTATTTTTCATTTTCGGCATCGTCTTCTGCATCTATTATCTTGTATTCAACGAGCTTTCCGTAAAAATCAAGCTTAATGTCATAGCACGCTACGAGATACGCCAATCCTTTGCTGATTGCTTCTTCCTTTTCAACGTACTCATATTTTTCCTTAGTCAATTTCAGGCTTCTTGCTCTGTATTCCTTATTACGTGTCACAAATCCGCCTGCACTTCCTGACGGATACCTGTCCTCGTCATACAGCCATGCATACATATTCTGTTCCTTTGCGTATTCTACACAAAAGCGTATATATTCCATAAATTCGGTGCCAAGATATTCTTCTTCAAGCCCTACTCTTGTATGCATAAAAAATCCACCGAAGCCCATTTCCTTAAATACGTCTATCTGATGCTGCAAAAGCTCCTTGCTAAGCTTTGTATTCCACGCCCAGAACGGTGCTCCCTTATAGCTTTGCGGCGGATTTTTAAAGGTTTCTGCATCAAGGCGGTGCTTGTTTTTTTCTGTGTATAACATAATTACTCCTAAAGGCAACGGCGGCCTATATAGCCGCCGTCCACCCGTAAACCTTTATTTTACTGTTGCTTCCATAAGTGACTGTACATACATTCTTCCCAGGAAATCGTTAGGATGATTTGTATAGTTGCCTGTCATATCCACAAATCGCTTATTAGTAAGAAGCTGATCGTGAACTGATGTCATATTAACAAATACCGAGCCTGTTTCCTGTGCTACCTCTTTGAGTATTGCAGGCTGTTCTCTGTGATTTCCTATAAAGAGCGACTTGCCGTCCGCACGAAGTACCTTTTCATTAGGCAATGTTGTTGCAATCAGCACTATTTCACATTCAGGATAAAGTGACTTTGCAGTTGCAATGATACTTTCCGTATTTGTCTTGAATTCATCAAGACTTGAACCGAACGTGCCGTCATTCATACCAAATGCAATTATAAGTAAATCCGGATTCTTGCCCGAAATGAGAGTCTGTGCGTTTTCTGCACCCCACTTCGAGGTCTGCCCTGCTTTTGAGATATTTGTAAATGTAACCTGTGAGCCGTACTTCTCAGCAAGTGCATTCGCATAGAGCTGTCCGTAAACAGGCAGCCACGGCGCTGAACCTGATTTACCGCTCATATTTGCTCCTGATGAGATACTGTCGCCGTAGAGAAGAACATTTAAGTCCATACCGTTTTCAAGCTTTGTCATTGTATTGGGAAGCTTATCGCCCTGATAGGTCTGCCCCACAAATTCAGTGTCCTTGGCGTGACGGTATGTAACGGCAATTTGTCCCTGATGGAAATATGAGCCTTCAGTGCAATTTATAATCTTGCCGTCTGTTGTTTTTCTCGTATTGCTGTTCATTTCATTCGGATAAATATCAGTATAGTCATACGAGAAAATTCTTGAATTTTCCGTAAGCTTAAGAATGTTACCTTCTATAACATAGTCAACACCCTCAACATACTCCTTACTGAGCTTTGAATCTCTTACATATACCACTTCTGTCGGAGTATAATATAACGGTGCCTGTGCCGGTGTTCCGTCCTCGTTCTTTATCATTGTGAGGCTTTCGTTTACCATTACCTCACTATTCCAGAACGGCTCACTATACAGAAGAATACTGTCACCGATTATTCCCTTTTCGCCACTTTCACAAATAGGCTTTATGCTGTCTATACTGTCCCAGATAAATGCCTTGGCTGTGCTTGCACCCTCTGATAGTGGCATTGACATATCAAATACTGTCTGTGTATTTGCATCAAAGCTGAGCTCGTCAGATGAAACACCCAACAGCCTGCCGTCATCATCATACTGTGCAAGTATTCCCTTTGCCTTGCCTGCCTTATCCTGACTGATTACTGCTTTTCCTGAAACACTTTCATCTGTACTCATCGAAAATTCAAAGCTGTTATCCTCATACATAAATGCCGGATCTCCGCTTATAGCAATTTTATCAACCATAATTGTGCCGCCGCCAAGATTTGATGCCGGATAGAACTGAAGTCTGGTTATAGTTTTGCCGTTCCACTCCTCGAAGCTACTCATATCGTACACGTAATGAGTGTATCCGTCCGCAGTTTCCCATGTTCTTTCAAGATATCTTGTATCTGCATTCCATGTAGTATCATCACTTGTTGTCCACTGGATTTTCTGCTTATTAGTGCCCGGCTGACTCTTCATCACTATATGGATATACGGATATTTTGCACCGTCAACCGCTATATTTGCCGGCGAAAGGATTGCCGCATTTGTGTTTAATAACGAAACTGCAAGCTTGCCGTCCTTCTGCTCAAGAGCAGCCTTTGTTGCACTTGTCATCCACGAATCAATGCTTCCTGCAATATCAAAATTCCATTCATAGAGCAAGCCTTCTGTTTCTGAGACCTTATCACTGTCTGAAACCGAAATTGATGCAATATGCACCGTTCCTGCATTACCCGCCTCAATGTTATACGGATTTGTCTTGATTTGCATTGCATTTACAATGCCCGTCCACGCCGCACATCCGGACATATCAATCACATAGCACTTGAATTCATCGTCTGATGCTGTCATTACTGCAGGCATATTAATTACCGCTTCCGAATCGGTCCAGCTTGACGGTATCTCACCATCACCCACTGCAAATCTCACACCGATATCGCCTGTCACCGGTAATTCACTTCTCAATAAAATCTTTATGTACTTGTATTTATCAGCATCAATACCGAGATTCTTCGGGCTTACGAGGAAATTATTTGTATGGGCATTATCTGTTGTGTCATCACTAAGATAGTATTCAAGCGTGCCGTTGTTTATATAAAGCGGCTTACCGCCCGTCTTTGCACCCTTATTGCTTGCCCAGCCCTGCACACCCTGTGCAAAGCTCCATTTAACTGCAATATTTTCTCTGTCTGTCGGCGGCTCGTCCGTCGGCTCAGGAGTTATTTGAGGAGCTTGTGATGATTCACCCTTATTTGAAATCTTGATTGACTCTATAAGAATATCACCCGAATTTCCTGCTTCTATTGTATAAGCATTTACAATAAGTCTTATTCTTGTGACTGTTGATGAGGTCCACGCCTCCATATCGGACATATCAATTACATATTCCTTGAATTCGGAATCCTCAGCACTGATTACGCCCGAAATGCGTTTTGCCTGTACTGTATCACTCCACTTTGACGGGAATGTTGTGTTATCTGTTGTCACAAACGATACACCAAGGTCTCCTGCAAGATTGGTTGTATTTTTCATACGTATTTTGATATACTTATACTTTGAGCCGTCTATTCCAAGATTATTGGGCGAAAGCAGGAAGTTATTTGTATTCGCTCCCTCACTGCTGTCCTCACTCAGGTAATATACCATCTTCTTATCCTGAATATAAAGTGCCTTGCTGCCTGCCTTCGATGCCTTATTGCTGAACCATCCGTTTACACTGCCTTCAAAAATCCATTCCTGTGCAAATTTCTCAGTATCACTGGTTTTGTTTGAAGCTGTTATCCTTAATGGCTCTGAATACAGTATTTCGCCGTTCGCAAGGGTAACCTTTGCCATAAGCGTTATCATACCAAATTCATTTTCAGTTACTGCTACTGTATCTGCAAGGCCGGCAATTTCTGCGTATACCTCCGCATCAACATAAAGCTCTGTTTTTTCAGCTTCAATTGCCTTATCCGCTGAAATTGCAACCTCAAATTCTTCACCTGCCTTTACGGTTTCAGGTGCTTCTATGCTTATTATTGCATCATTTGTTGTTGCTTTTATTGTATTTTCACCGACTGTATATGAAAATTCTGAAGCCAAAAGATTGAAATCGTCTGTTAATACTGCAAGGCTGTCGTCGCCTCCGGCTTTAATAGTCAATGCACTTTGTCCATATCTTTTCACAACTGTATTGCCACTGATTTCACCCGAAGTTTCAACCTGTGCTGTGTGTCCGATACGTGCAAATGATGCATCTCTCTTTTCCTTTGAATATGCTCTTAATCTGTTATTTGCAAAATAACAGTCAATAATGCTTGAATTGAGATTCGGGCTTTCCTTTGCCCACTTCTGATTCTGCATTATAAGGAAGCCTGAGTCCATATTTCCTACAACATTGCAGCCCTTAACCGTAACATTTTTATTGGCACCCTCATAGTCAATTCCTATTCCGTCGGGCACAATATATTCATCATTTACGTGGTCAGTGCCGCCTATTCCTGTGTACATTATATCACAGTTTTCCATTGTGAAGTTGTTGCACGAATTGAACTGCACGCCTGCAACTCCCCAGTACATTCCGCCGTTATAGCCCATATTGTAAACCTTACAGTTACTCATACGTGATGCATTTTCAACACCTGATGCCGGGTCACTTACGTTGCTGAAAAGTATTCCCTGATTATATGAATTGGAGAATACACAATCCTCTATAACTGCATTGTTTGCATAATTGATAAGTAACGGGCCGCCCACATCTGTCACATAGCAGTTTTTAATTGTAACATTGTCAAAGCTTCTGTTCTTGTTTCCAAGCACCTTAAAGAGCGAAATGCCGTATGACATAAAGAGCTGGTCGTCCTCTATGCTGTTCATATAGTCCGAGCCTTCCTCTATATCAGCCGCCTTCTTCGGCGGCTCTATTCCGTGAATGTTATGGATATAACAGTTTTCAATCCATAAACCGTCCATCGGTCTGTCGGTTACATTTCTGTTTATTACTCTGATTCCGGCTCTTGCATCTCTGATTTCGAGATTCATGAACTTGTAGCCATATACATCCTCAAGATATATCGCAAACGGACTCTGTGCATCCTGCCCCGGTGCAATTACCGGCTTTGAACCTTCGCCATATGCTGATATTGTTATCCAGTCAGTACTGTTACCTGATACAGTCGGTACAAAGTTTTCTTCAAATACACTTCCTCTTTCAAGATAAACTGTATCTCCTGCAACAATTTTACCCGCTGCTATCGCCTGTTCTACGTCATCTAAGCTGTTCCACGGAGCCAAATTTGAGCCGTCACCACCGTCAACAGCAGTTGAGCTTACATAAAAGCCCGGAAGAACCTCTTCATCTTCCACTGCCGGAGTCACCTTGATATATTCAATATCCATCGAGCCGGCAGTTATATTTGTATTGTTTAAGAATGTGAGCAATCTGAAGCGTGTAATGGTTCCGTTTGTCCAGCTTTCATTACCGCTCATATCAATCACATATTCTGTATACGCATTGTCATGGCCTGTAATTCCCGTGGTTATTACAGTTTTCGCACCTGATGAATAGCTTGCATCAAATGCAGCATCCTCTGTTGTTGTAAAGCTGACAACAATCGCAGTTGATGCACAGTTGTTGTTCTTAAGCTTTATTTTTACATACGGATAATCTGCGCCCTTTATATCAAGCTCTTTTGGCGAAAGTAAGAATGCGTTGTTGTTTCCTGCATTTACGGTATGAGTCATAACACCGTTCACCACAGAAAGACTTCCCTTATTCGCCGCCCAACCGTCAGTTGAGCCGTCATTTTCAAAGCTCCACACGTATGATTGCGTTTGTGCATATACGGGTGTAATCGCACAGATACCCAAAATCATACTCAATGACAGAATTATTGAAATGATTCTTTTCATCTTAGCTTTGCTCCTTTCCGTTTTTTAAAATTCCATAATAAATGGCTTTGTATAGCATTTTGCATCAGTTAAGCTTTTTATAACCGTAACAAGCATCTTATCCGCTTCTGCTTTTTCACGTTCAGTAAAAATAACTGCTGCTGTATTGTTTTCATCTACACCGTCACTTTTTATTGCGAGCATATTTCCGTCTGCATCGTATATTGCCGCTATCATCAGCATAGCGTCTGCTGTATCGGAATTCTGCACTGCACTGACAGATACCTCTATACCTTCTGCCGTATTTTTTATAATCGGCTCTGAAATATCGTATAAATTCTTCACACTGACTTTTATTGAGTCGGTTGATTTAATAATTGAACCGCACTCATCAACTGCCAGTGCGTAAAGCTCTGCATCCTCGGCTGAGTTTGGTGTATATTTTAAGATGTACGGCTCTGAACTTACTTCTGTGAGCTTTCTTGTGCCGTTATAATACATTACCTTCTTCACCTTGCCGTTACTGATTTGTGCGTTAAGATTTATCGGCGTATCAACAAGAACTGTATCCGCACAATCCGCACTTACAGTAATTTCAGGAATTGACGGCGGATTGCTCTGCATATCTGATAATATAATTTCATCTATATATACCGTACCCGAATCCGCACCTGCTGCCGGATAAATCTGCAAATATGTAAGCTGCTTGTCTTTCCACGTTGCAACATCGCCCATATAGAATACATATTCCTTGAATTCCGTATCCTTGGTTGTTATAGGCGTGTCATTAGAGTCTGCACCGCTAAACGTTACCTTTTTACTCTCGGTAAATGTGTTGTCATCTGCTGTTTTCCATTGAAGAATCACCTTGGAATCTGAGGTTGTATTCTTCATCTTTATGATAACATAGCTTCCCTTGCTTAAATCAAAGCTGATTCCAGATGTATACATATACGCATTTGTCGCTTCTATTTCAAAAGCCGCTGTTCCTTCAGCATTTGATAATGTTGAGTAATTGCTTCTTGCCACAAAGCTTTCCAAACCATTTTCAAAGGTGTATTTATGAGCAAAGCCACGTTCCTTTCTTCCCTCGGTCACATCATTTACAGTTATAGCCGCAGAAACATCCTCACCATCAGCATAATATGCCTTTGCAGTAAATGAATAGTCACCCGTTCTTGTAAGCTCGTACGGATAATTTGCAATAGGTGATGTATTTGCCGAATATATCAGCTTGTCACCGTCATATAATTCTGTTTTTTGCAGCCCTTCTGCTTCAGCAGTAGCTGACAAAATAACATACGAGCCTACCATACCTGCCTCTGTACCCTCTGCATTCAGTGTCACACGTGATATTACAGGCTCCGGCGTGGCAGTCGGTTCGGGTGTAGCAGTCGGCTCCGGAGTAGGCTCGGGAGTAGGCTGCTGAGTTGAAACCTCGTTGCTTACCTCTATGTAGTCAATATCCATCGAGCCGGCAGTTACTGACGAAGTATTAAGGAAAGTGAGAAGTCTGAACCTTGTAACAGTTCCGTTCATCCAGCTTTCACAGCCACTCATATCTATTACATATTCTGTATATTCGCTGTCATAGCCGGTAATTCCCTCCGGTGTCATAACTGATTTTGTTCCGGTTGAATACAGCGTATCCCATGCACTGTCCTCAGTTGTTATAAAGCTCACAACACAGGTACTTGATTCACAGTTATTGTTTTTCAGTCTGATTTTTACATATCTGTTATCACTGCCGACTATACTTAAATCCTTCGGTGAAAGCAAAAATGCATTGCTCTGTCCTGCACTTATGGTATGAGTCATAACACCGTCTGAAACCGATAAGCTACCCTTATTTGCAAGCCAGCCCTCAGAGTTATTATCGGTATTAAAGCCCCACGAAAATGCGTTTTCAGCAGCTTCCGGTGTCTGTGTCGGAGCCGGTGTTTCATCTGTTATCGGCTCATCCGTCGGCACAGCAGTTTCTTCCGGCTCAGAATTTTCGTTATTTACCGAAATATAATCAATTTCCATTGAACCTGCGGTTACTGACGGAGTGTTCAAAAATGTGAGAAGGCGGAATCTTGTAACAGTTCCGTTCATCCATTTCTCATTACCGCTCATATCAATGACATATTCTGTGTAGTCAGTGTCATAACCGCTTATTCCTTCCGGTGTCATAACTGACTTTGTTCCGCTTGAATACAGTGTATCCCATGCACTGTCCTCAGTTGTTATAAAGCTTACAACGCAGGTGGTTGATTCGCAGTTATTATTCTTTAATTTTATCTTCACGTATCTGTTATCGCTTCCTGCAATATTAAGGTCCTTCGGTGATAACAAAAACGCATTACTCTGTCCTGAATTTATAGTGTGCAACATAACACCATCCGCAACTGACAGACTTCCTTTATTAGCAAGCCAGCCCTCCTGGTCAGCATCAGTATTAAAATCCCACTCCATACCGGAGCCTTCTGCATATACGGGAGCTATACTGCAAAGAGTAAACATCATAGAAAGCACAAGTAATACAGATATTGCTTTTTTTAACATATGCTTAATCTCCTTTGTTTTCTTTATCCGAAGTGCTTAAAATAAGCACTTCGGTATATAAATCTTCAAATCAGAAGCTTTCAACTGTTTCCTTTACAAGCTCCTGTGCTCTTGCATAATCAGCTTCCTCAAGCTCCTTCTTCATCTGTGTGATACCATCATCTGCTGACATCTGACCGCTTACTATCATAATGAGATACTTTTCTGCAATATCAGTAAGCTTGCTGTTGATATCTGTATATTCCTCACTGAAATCAAGAATATTTATAATATCACTTGTGTTAAGATTAGCATTTGCAATTTCATCACACTTTGCTGCTACATCCGGATGCTGTGTGAATGAGTAGTCTCTGCTGTTAATAATCTTATCTCCGTCAAATTCAAAGAAGCACGATGAGAAATAGTCACCAATCTTATAGAATGATGTAACCTTGCCGTCTGTGCTCTTGAATACCTCATTAGGCTCGGCAATACAGTTTTCTGCTATAAATTCATACTTTCCGTCCGTAACTGTATGGTGTGTTCCTTCAATACCATATACGCGAAGCTTCTGTCCCTCCGGGCTGTATAAGAAGTCTAACATCTTAATTGCCTTTTCAGGATTTTCCATAGCTGATGAGAAGCTCCAACCACCATAGAAGCCGCCGTAAGCAACCATTCCGCCCTTGTTGTCACCATTTGACGGAGGCATGAGTACATCAACCTCGGCATTCGGATTTGCAGTTTCAACGCTTGTTACAATCTTATCCACGCTTGAGCCGCTGTTTGCAAAGGTTGAGCCTGCCTTTCCTGAATAGAAGTTTTCAAGCTTCTGCTGATCTGTGTCAAGGAAGTATTCCTTCTGAACATAGCCCTTTGCGTAAATATCTGCAAGCCAGGTAAGCATATCCTTATATCCGTCTGTCATATAGTATGCCTCATACTTGTCACCATTCTTGTTCCAGTTCGGCTTCACTCCAAATGTCGCATAGAGTGATGAAAGCCATCCGCTTACCTTTGAAAGCGATACGCCGTATGTATCATCAACGCCGTTGCCGTCCGGATCATCCTCAGTAAATGCACGGAGCATTTCTGTGTATTCATCCAATGTCTTAGGCTCTGACATTCCAAGCTTATCGAGCCAGTCCTTTCTGTAATACATTGCGTGGCTGTTCTGAACACTGATTAACGGAATGAAATAATGCTTTCCGTTGATTGTTGTGTTCTTATAGTTCGGATGCTCTATGATTTCCTTGATATATGTTGTATCTGCAATCAAGTCGTCAAGCGGCTGAATAATTCCCAGCTCAACCCATGTTCTGTACTGCGGGTTTGACGGCAGGAAGAAGAACATATCCGGAACCTCATTTGCATTTATCTTTAACGAAAGCTTGTCAATCCAGCCCTCTGACGGTGCACCGATGAGGTTTAAATCCACTCCGAAATCTGCTTCAAGCTTCTTTATGATGCTGTCCTCTTCTGCTCCGTCATATGTGTGCCAGTTATGTGCAAACATTGTGTATGATGTCGTTCCGTTTTCGTTTGCATTGTTCTTTCCGTTACCTGCACAGCCTGTGAATGCTGTTGCTGAAAGTGCTGCAATTAATGCCATTGCCAATAATCTCTTTTTCATAATTATTCTCCTTTCGGTTCTGAACTCAAATTGATATTACATTTTCTATTACGTTATAAATAATGGTGGCTGCCTGTGCCCTTGTAAGTGTTGCGAGCGGTTCAAAACAATTATTTCCCATTCCCTTTATTACTGATAATCCGCTCAATACATCAACTGCTTCCACAGCATAATCCGAAATCATTGCTTTATCTGCATATTCCGATACCGCTGACGTTGCCTTTTCTCCGATTATGCGGTATATCATAACGCAGGCATCCTGTCTTGTAAGCGATGCACCTACTCCAAAGCGATTAATCTCTTCGCCCTTTATTATTCCTGCACCGTAGCACGATTTTACACTGTCATAATACCATGCATCCTCTGCCACATCCTCAAAGTCCATATTGGTATCGGACTTTATATTAAATGCCTTGCATAGCATATGCACAAATTCTTCACGCTTCACTTCTCTGTCAGGCTCGAATCTGTTATTTCCCACACCTGAGAGAATCTGCATTTCAACCAGCTTATTTATTGCATTACGTGCATAGTGCGAATCTGAAACGTCATCAAATCCTGTCGTTGGTGTTTCGGGCATATACGTCGGTTGAGGTGTTGCTGTTACAGTATTATAATTACCGACTACAACGGCACTTGCACCGCCGCCTCCGCCGCCTCCACCTCCGCCTCCGGAGGTTTCTTTTTGTTTGCCTGCATCCAAAGCCTTTTCAATGTAGTTATCTATATTATCAAGCGTAAGCTTTCCGCAATATGATAACAGCCTTTTTGATATAGCATTCCACTGCGATTCACTGTAAGATTTGTTTATATCCAGCAAATCCTCGTTGGCTTTGAGTATCTTCTTTACTGTATCAGAGTTCTTTGCTTCATTCAACAGAGTAACAACCTCATACAGCTCTCTGTCCTCCTCTGCCACGTGAGTATAAGTTGTGTATTCCTTATATTCGCCGTCATCTACAATCACAACATAGTTACCATAATCCATTTCATCGCTTAAATTAAAATCGAAACGGTAGCCTCCGTCGGAATCGGTTGAGGTCTGATAGAAATACAGAATTTTATCCGTTGCTGCACCCTTTACAAAATCGTTATATGATACACCTTCATTCAATATCATACACACGGTTTCGCTGTTGGCTCTTGCACTGTTGCCTGAAATTGTAAGTGTATCACTTGACGTACTTAAATCAAGCTCTGCATACGCCGTAGCCGTAAATGCACAAATTATTGCCGCAATTGCAGCTGCTTTTATTTTTTTCATATTCTGTCTCACCTCGCTATCACTTGTAGATGATTACATCCTTAACTATACCGTTTCGTGTGTATACTACCACATCTGAGCCAATTCCGTTGTGCTCTTCGCTTAACATATCGTTTATTGTTCCCTTCTGAGCAATTCCCGTCTCTGTATCAAACAGAGCCACTGTGCACGAATCGCCGAGGAATACCTCTTCATCGTTATTTAAGCCGTAAGTTAAGGTGAAAATCTGATTTTTCTTATTTACTGCCTTACCGTAGCTGAAACGGTATTTTGCAGCATAGCTTGCAGTGGAACTGCTTTCAAGAGCCTTGGTATATGTACCGCTTTGTTCGCTGTAATCCAGCAGTCTCAATATTTCCATACACTGTCCGTTACGCTTCATTGAATATCTTATAACATCACCCTTGTCAAGGTTTTCAGGAATGGCTGCGTTATATAATTCCAACGTAAGCTCCTTGCCGCCTGCTATGACCTGAACCGCCTTGCCCTCACCGTATTCATCATCATACGTGTCAAGAACCTTTTTGACAACCGCCATATTCTCTTCATAGCTGTCAGCTCCGGCTTCCATCATCAGCACTAAGTCACTGTAAAGATAGTCTGTTGTATTAAATGCCGCAACGGTGTAATATCTTTCCTTTAAATCTCCCTTTTTAGCTACATAATACGAATCGTATTCTCTGTAATCCTGCGGAAGCGAGAAGATTGTTGTGGTGGCATCAATCACAAACTTACCCATAAATACACCGTTTTTGTAGTAATATAATGAGCCCGGTGTAGTGCTTTGAACAAGCGAGGTTTCGCCCTCTGTGCCCTTGTCCTTCTGAAGCGAGCCATCAACATTTACCATTATGGTGTCAATTTCCTTCACCTTTCCGTCTCCGTCAGTCTTTATTGTTATAGGCTGTGAATACGGACCCATTGACAGATTAAGCGTTGATGCTGACTTCTTTAAGTGTGTGATGATTTTATTCTTATCACTGTCCGTCTTATATACAATATCATCAATCCTTAATTTTTCACTGCACTCATAATCAACTGTCTTTCCTGATGAAGTGAGCAGCTTAATTCCAATCGGAAGCGGTGTGTTGTCCTCCATATTAAGTCCGAGAACGAATGCATATGAATTTGATGCACTGTAATCCAAATCAAGACCTGCAATATTTCCGTAAGCATCAAGCTTGAATTTGTATTTACTTCCTACGTTTATCACTTCATTAAAATACGGAGTAAGCTTATATACCTCTTCGTCAATTTTAGCCTCTGCTTCTTCTGTATCTATTGATTTGAGCACTCCTGTGAGCTTTTTATCAACAGCCTCAATTACTATGCTGTCCTCATCTGCACTTTCATATATAAGTGCTATATCTCCGCTCTTTAAATCCGCAAGCGTCGCCTGCTTGCCATTTCTTGTTACTTCAACTGCATCATAATTGGTATAATCGCACTTTTCACTGCCGCTGTTGTAATATAGTGTCCGGTCTTCAACCGATGCTATTTCCTTCACAACTGCATTGTTTACGAAAACAACGTCAAATTTTCCGTTGTCATCATTATCAAGCAGGGTTACACTTCCGTACGAAGGCTTGTATGTATCCTCTGTTTCCGAGGCAAAATATTTATTGTTATAAATCGTTGTTACGGATGTATCTATTTCCTCTGTTCTTTTACGTCCGTTTGCTTCATAAACGAATTTTCTGTTTGTTGTTGCATCGTCAATCTCGTCATATGCTGCTGTTATGATGTTATTTTTATCTGTTGCACCGATATAAACAAGCTCTGCCTCGTCACTTTCATTGATGCGATATGCAAATTCCACTTCCATTCCGAGTGAATCGCCGCCTAGATTATAAATATCCTTTACAGAAACAACATCATCACCCACATCTATTCTCAGCTCTCCATTGCCTGTACCTGAGCTTTCAGTAAGCGATGTTATACTGTTTGCAACAACAATTCCCTTATCCTCATACATTTCTGCAAGAGAATTTAAGATTGAGTCCTCTGACTTGTTCTGATTGAATGATGAACCTTCCTGCTCATATTTAATCGCCTGTGCATCAAGTGCATTCTTCAGCATAACTATCACCTGTGCGTAGTTCACTGTTTCACTTTTCACCACGTCTTCTAAGATTTCATTCTTTGTTGCAACGCTGTAATATCCTAAAGGATATCCGCCCTGCTGCTGTGCCCATAAATCATAGCCGGTCAGCTTCACAAGTGCCGCAACGCACTCATCAAAGCTGAGCTCCTTATGCGGCATAAAATTTCCGTCGCCGCTTCCGCTCATAACACCGGCTGTGCTTACAAGCCTGATACTGTCGGCATATTTATATACGCCGGGCACATCGTAAAAAGCAGTGCTGTCAGTCTGTGCTGATGGTGTTCCCGAAAAGAGCGAGCGTGAAATTACATATGCAAACTCACCTCTTGTCAATACGTGGTCGGTTGCAAATTCTGCTTTTTCCATCAAGAGTGCACCCTTTAAAATTGCCGCCGCCTTATGATAGGCATTTTCACTGACATTATTGAATACAGTTTCAGCCTCTCCCGCAACCTCTTGCACTTCTTCTGCCGCTTCACCGATAGATATAGCATCAACATACATTGTTCCGGTTGCAGTGCCGGCAAATTCACTTATTAAAATTCTTATTCTTTTAATTGTAGATGTGTTCCATATGGCATTTGAGCTCATATCAATAACACAGTCTACATATTCATCCTTAACACTTAATGACGGACCTGACACTGTTTTTGTGAGTGTTCCTGTCCAGGTAGCATCCCATGCCTGATCTGCATCTGTTATAAATGCCACCTTTACACTTCCTACACCTGCAAGTGCATTTTTTATTTTAAGTGTAATTTTCTTGTTTGCTGCACCGTCAATAGCAAGATTATCCGGCGAAAGAAGGAATGTGTTTGTTGTTCCTTGCTTTTCTACTGTATACATCAGGCTGTCATCCTCGCAGGCTATCGAAACACCGTTTCCGGATTTATTCACTGCCCAGCCGCCCAAATCACCGTCAAATTCCCATTGCAGCTGTCCTTGTGCTGATGCATAAGGCAATGCTGACGGAAGCAGCAGTGTCAGAACACATAGCAGACATAACATTCTTTTTATCATAACACCCTCCTAAATTATCCCTTTACCGAGCCTATAAGCATTCCCTTTACAAAATGCTTCTGCACGAAAGGATATATACATACAATCGGGACTGTGGCAATGATGATAACTGCCATCTTCATCGATGTGAGCAAGGTCAGATTTTCCGAATCCATAAATCCGCCGCTCGCAACGTCAACATTACCCTCAATTATCATTGTTCTTAAAACATTCTGTAACGGGTAAAGGTCAGGATTTGTTATGTACATAAGTCCTGTGAAGTAATCATTCCACTTTGTAACTGCCGAAAAAAGTGCAATTGTAGCAATTATCGGCATACTTAACGGTATATATATGTTAAACAATATTCTGTAATCATCCGCTCCGTCAATTTTTGCAGCTTCTTCAAGCGATTGCGGAACCTGGCTCATAAAGTTTTTCATTAACACTATGTTAAATCCCGAAAACAGTCCTGCAAATACCAAAATCGCAAAGGTATTTGTAAGATGCAAATCCTTCATAACAAGATATGTAGGAATGATACCTCCGCTGAATACCATCGGCAGAACTACCAGCAAAAGCATAAAGTTTCTGCCCGGAAGATATTTTTTCGATAACGGATATGCCGTTATAATGCACAGGATTGTGTGCAACACCGTAAACACCGCAACAAGTGCGACCGTAAGCAGAGCACTGTGCGATAAATCCGGCTCCTTGATTATTTCGTATGCTGAAAATGTTATATCCTTCGGATATAATAAAATCGGCGTTGTTGTATATGCCTCATAGCTTGTCAGCGATACGCTTAAAACATACCAGAACGGATAAAGACAGGCAAATGCAAACACGAATAAAACCAGGTGAATCAGCACATCTGCCAGAATTGAGCCAAAGCTCTTATCTCTTACCATATTCCGTCACCTCCAAGCTTTTTGATTATTTTATTCGATGCTATAATAAGAATAAATGCAACTACCGACTTGAACAGTCCCAATGCCGTAGCCATCTCATACTTACCGTTTATAAGACCTATTCTGTAAACATAGGTATCAATAATATCTGCCGTATCGTATACAAGCGGGCTGTACAGATTGAATATCTGGTCAAAGCCGGCACTTAAGATATGGCTAAGCTGCATAATGAGCTGAATTGATACCGCACCTACAATTCCCGGTAAGGTTATGTATCTCATCCTGTGCCATCTGTTTGCACCGTCAATCATTGCCGCTTCATATAATTCAACGTCAATTCCCGAAAGTGCCGCCAGATAAATGATTGTGCCCCAGCCTGCACCCTTCCAGATATTCGCCACAATCAATGTAGGCACAAAATATCTGTTATCTGAAAGAAATGCAATCGGCTCGCCGCCCATTTTCTGTATAAGCTGATTTACTATACCGCCGTCCACACGTAAAAGTGTGATTATTATACCCGATAAAATTACCCACGAGATAAAATGCGGAAGGAAAATCACTGTCTGTATGCACTTCTTGTATTTAAGGCTTCTTACCTCATTTAACATAAGTGCAAGGATGATAGGTGCCGGAAATCCGAATAAGAGGTTAAGTCCGCTTATTTTGATTGTATTAAAGGTAACCTTCCAGAAATCCGAATCTGCAAACAGCTTTGCAAAGTTCTCCGTTCCTATGAAGTCACTGCCCCATATTCCCTTGGTTATGGTATAGTCTCTGAATGCAAGTGTAACACCTGCCATCGGTATGTAGTTGAAGATTATAAGATAAATAAAACACGGCAGAAAAAGCAAATATAATTTTCTGTATTTATAAATATCAGAAAAGAAACTTGTTTTATTTTGTTTTATCTTT
>JAZQHZ010000006.1:0-14470 GCA_045540855.1 Clostridia bacterium | reverse complement strand
GGTGGGGCGCCCCTCGTTTATAAGAGAAAAATAATTTTTAATTTTATGTTTCTTTTTATTTGTTATGCGTGGTCTGACCAATTTGTCGACGGTCTGAAGGGACGGCAATGCCGTCCCTTTATTCTATATATCCTTTTGCATTACCAAATCCAACGGCTCCATTCCATCCCAGTTAAACACCTTTATTGTGTATTCACCTTCCAAATCACACTCAAAGCTTCCCTGTAATTCTCCCTGCTTTGCACTGACAAGTCTGCCGTTGCAATACAGTGCTATATAAATTTGTGCATCACAATCCACTCCGCTTAGCTGATAGCTTATTTTCCCGTCTGATTTTTCAGCTTCAATAACAGCCTCATCCACAGGAACTACATCATAATCCCTGTCAATGTCAGAATTAATAAGCACCTCATCACCGTTTAAGGCATACATTTCCGACACAGGTAAGTGCTCTGTTTCGTAGCCGAGATAATAGCTTACATTTGCCGGCTGATTATAGTGATTGTTCTGCATCGCTATTGATGCTCTGTAATAGTAATCGTGCATTGGTGTCTGTATTCTGTACGGCGTTTCTATATTTGTCGAATAAATTCTTATCGCACTTTCATCCGCCGTTTTCCATATCACCTCATCACGCCAGTCGCCGAATAAATCTGCCGCCACGCACGGCACTGCCTTTGTGGAGCCGTTTGAGGCACAGCCCTCGGCATCAAATAATACATCTATCACTTTATCTTCCCAGTTCCACTTTGAAATGCGTATATCATCAAGGAATTCACTCAGCAGATCACCGTCCCAGTAAATTTTGAAATTCATCGGCAACGATGCCTTGCTGTTTTCAATCGTTCCGTCAGGTAATCTTACCTGAAATCTGTTCCACGCAGCAGCTAGCTGTTCCCCGCCGATATTCATCGGTATTGTCGCCGTTGAGCCCCATACCTCATAGCCACGGTAGTTCGGGTCAATATCCGCCGCACGGCTTCTGCCTGTATCCTTGCTCTTTTCATAGCCGAATATCACCTGACCGGTTCTTGAATCGTGAAGCTCAATATTTGCCGGAAGATTCGGTGTTTCGTGACACGCCCAGGTATAGTATCCGTTAAAATCGGGCGACATCTTCGCCACGTCAAATGCGTCACCGTGCCCGAGCTTTACTGCGTTTCCGTCAGCATCACTTGCCTTTACGGCATAGAGAGTGCTTCCGTCATCATCAATTGCCATCGGTCCAGAAAGAATTTCGTCCTTACCGTCAAAATCCACGTCCGTAACGCACAGATTGTGATTCATCGCACCGTAGATGCTGTTTACATCCTCTTTATTCGGAGTATTCGCCACCCAGTCAAGCACAAATTTATTGTCCTCAATATGCCACGCCGCCGCACGCACATTATCCCATGCACCTCTCACCTCAACAAAGCCCGGCGTTTCACCGTCAAGATATGCAAGCCCGAAATTGTGCTGTGAGGCACGCTTTGTAAGCCTGCCGTTATCCTTGTAACTATACGACCACTCCGTAAGCGGCTTCTGACTCGGTAAAAGATCGGTACGTGCTATTTCTGTACCCGTTTCACCGTCATACATCGAAAGATATTCCGGAGTTGAAACAATATATTGCCTGTCACTAAAAATCGCAAGATTTGATGAATCCTTGCTGTAATCGGTTATATTTCCATTTGCATCAGTTATTGCATTGCCCGTCCCGTCGACCGTTCCCTCGAACGAACGCATAATAAGCTCCGACTTACCGTCACCGTTGAAGTCGTACACCATCATATTCATATCGTGCTCGTTGATTTCATTAGGGCCTGCATTTATCGTCCATATATGCTCGCCCGTCAGCTCGTAAGCCTCAAAAATCGGGTATGCAACACGTGTTTCCACACTCATATCCGCAGGAATTCTTCGTAAAATCAGCTCGAACTGACCGTCACCGTCAAGGTCTCCTACCGTTGCATCATCTATTTTGTAATCCCCTACTTCATACTCTTTTACTGCAAATTCAATATATTGCTTGTCCCAAGCAATGGCGGTTGCCTCTTTTTCTGTTTCCTTGCCTGCCTCCAGCTCAAGGAGAGAATATTTATCACCCGGCATTGCCGATTTATCAAGGAAATTTGTTCCCGGAATCGGCTTTTCATTTATCTTTTCACCGTTTCTGTAAAGGTTATAGCGTGTATACTGCGAATCCGTTCCGAGAAACCTCCAGCTTACAAGCACTCCGTCTGCACCCGGCACTGCCACAAGACCTCTGTCAAGATAATCCATACGTCTCTTTATTACAGGCCTGTTCTGATACATCTCTTCGGTAGCCGATTTTTCCGTTTCGTTTTCAACCTCCAAATAGTCGCCGTACACCACTGTACCTGCACAGATTACGGATGCTGATAACAGCATTGCAATAAGTTTTTTTCCTTTCATTTTACTCTCCCTTTTATAGCCCAAACAGCCGCAGGTGATACCTGCGGCTATCCGTATTTATTCTGTCTTACCAAAATCGAAGCTTACACTCCATTCAAAGTCCTTATTTAAAAGGAACTCCTCTGCCGGTCTCGGGCCGCATGAATTTGAGCCGATTCCGTTATGCTTA
Source organism: Clostridia bacterium (assembly GCA_045540855.1). Classification (GTDB taxonomy): domain Bacteria; phylum Bacillota; class Clostridia; order UBA1381; family UBA1381; genus UMGS1958. The sequence continues at coordinate 11,883 of JAZQHZ010000006.1, read as the reverse complement.
TAGTCCACACAAAGCACAGTGTAGCCTGATTTTTCAAGCTCGAAGTTATGCTTCTTTGATGCAAGCTCCTCCTGAGTATATTCCGACACATTGTATGAGAACTCCTCACCTGCAATTCTTATTGCCTGATTGAAGCTTGTCACCTCTGCATATACACAGCCCTTATGCGAGCCATTCTCCTGCGGCTTGATGTAGTCCTCGTGCATATCGCAAACCATTGAGTTAAATCTTGCACGGTATGATGCCTCGTGCTTATCCTCATAGCTTTCAAACGGACCGAAGCCGAAGTATTCCGTTTCGTCAAATCTCTTATTCAGGAACATTCTTACGCCAAATCTCGGAATAAAGAGGTTTTTCTCGTTCTTCTTTGCCTTAACGTCAAGGTCAATCACACCGTTTCCGTAAACCCTCCACTCAACATCAAGCTTTAAAATCCACTGCAAAAACACTGCCGCAATTGTAACCTTTGCAGTAATGCTCACATAGTCGCCTGCATTTTTAACCTCTGCATCATATGCTCTTACCGTTGCTCTGTCATAGCCGTTCGCTACCCATTCATTGCGGATGAACATATCGTTATCCGTAGGTGCGCGCCAGATATTCCATTCCATCGGACGCTCGATAAACTTATCGTTTTCGTACTCAATATCCGAGAAAATACCCTTTAATTTATCGAAGCGGTAAGCAAAGCTTTCACCCTTAACAATAACCTCTGTCTGGCTTTCAGTTATTGCAATTTCTCCGCCGCACTTTTCAATTTCCACAGCCGGAGTATTGATTTCAAGCATATCATAGCCCATATTCGCTCCTGCCTTAACAAGCGGAATATCATGCTTTAAGATATAATCTACCTTGATTGCATCAAAGCCCTCCGGCAATGCAATTTCACTCTCGCCGTGCGGTGCAATTGACGGAAGCTCTGCATCTATTTCTTCCACCTCATAGCCGTTGGCATAGCCCGTTAATTTTATTGTGAGGTAGTCTGAAATATCCGTAAAGTCCAGCTTATTTATAAGCTTTATCTTATCGCCGCAAAGGCTTGCTCTTAACGGTCTTATTGCGTGCTTATACTCAAAAAGTCCCGTATGCGGAGTTCTGTCCGGATATACCATACCGTCCATACAGAAATTGTTGTCGTGCGGGAATTCGCCGTGGTCTCCTCCGTAGTAATACACAGCCTTGCCGTTCTTCTCGCCCTTATAGATAGCGTGGTCACACCATTCCCATACAAAGGCACCGAAGAAGCCGTCATATTTGTCCATTCTGTCAGTATACGCCTGTATTCCGCCCGGACCGTTACCCATTGCGTGGATATATTCACACTGCATATACGGCTTTGTATTTTCCTCGTTTGCGAAATAATTGTCTATCCATTCGGGTGAAGCATACATTGTGCTGTACACATCAAGCACTGACCAGTCGTGTTTGTGGCCGCCTGTTTCGTGAACTGCACCCTCATAATGAATTGCACGTGTGGTATCGTGTCCCTTTATCCAGCGTGCCGCATTCTCGAAATTCTCGCCATAGCCCGCCTCGTTTCCAAGCGACCATAAAAGGATTGATGTTCTGTTTATATCACGTCTTACGTTTCTCTGTACACGATCTAAGATTGCGTCCTTAAACTGAGGATCCTGAGCAAGAAGTCCAAAAATATCCTCCTTATATCCGCTCTCACTTGTTACACAGCCGTGAATTTCAATATCCGATTCGCCAATCATATAGAAGCCGTATTTATCACACAGCTCGCTAAACCACGGTGAATTCGGATAATGGCTTGTTCTTACGGCATTGATGTTGTTTTCCTTCATCAGTCGTAAGTCCTTTTCCGCCTGCTCCACGCTTATTGTATAGCCCGTTTTCGGGTCACTGTCGTGGCGGTTCATACCACGCATTTTTATCTTCTGATTATTGAGCTTAAATATACGTCCGTCTATTTCAATCTCACGCACACCTATTCTCTGCACAATATACTCACTTCCGCACGAAATCACAAGCGTATATAAATACGGATTTTCAGCACTCCACAGAACAGGATTTTCAATTTTTAACTCAACCTCTTTTCCTGTCCCCTCTGCTATTTTGGTGTCCCCGTCATACAGCTCATATTTCGCATCAGCATCGCCCTTTACATTGATTGCTCCGTCAAGCTTTGTTGAAATCACAAAATCTCTGATATGCTCCTTGTCACGCTTTAAAATATACACGTCACGGAAAATACCTGACATTCTGAACTTATCCTGATCCTCTAAGTAGCTGCCGCTGCACCATTTTAATACAAGCACACAGATGCGGTTTTTGCCGTTCACGAGATTTTTTGTAATATCAAATTCACCCGTTGAGTGTGATACCTCGTCATAGCCGATAAATTCGCCGTTTACCCATAAATAATAGCACGAATCCACGCCCTCGAAATTGATGTAGTATTTCTTGTCAGCCTCTAATTCAATATCAATTTCCCTGCAATATGCTCCGCATGGATTTTCATGCGGTACATAGGGCGGGTCATACGGGAACGGGTATCGTACATTTGTATACATATGCATATCAAAGCCGAGGTTCTGCCAGCACGACGGCACCTGTACCGGCACGAAATCGCAGCAGCCCTCGTTTATAAAATCATTCATTTCATAGATGCTTGATGCATATTTGAAATTCCATAATCCGTTAAGGTCAATATAACGGTCCGACGATGTACGCCACTGCGAGAGTGCGTCCTCCTTATTTGAAAACGGTATGTAATATGCTCTGTCCTCCTCACGGTTAACACTTGTCACCGCAGGATTTTCATAATATTTTTCTATTCTCATATCGTATTTCCTCCTGAAAATATATCTTATTTAGATTATACCACATTACAGCCTTTTGTCAAGCAATTATCAAAGTTTTTATTGCAATTTTTCCGACAATCTGCTATAATAAGTATAATACATTTTAAGGAGATAAAATCAATGAAAATCGAAATCAAAAGAGACGGGCTCACGCTTCGCGGCGAGCTTTTAAAGCCGGAGGTTGAAAAATGCCCGGTTGCAATTATATTCCACGGACTTATGAGCAACATAGGCAAGGCGGATAACCATATGTTTGCCCGTATTGCAGATGCACTTTATAACAAGGGCATTGCCTCGGTACGCTTTGATTTTAACGGACACGGTGACAGCGACGGAGATTTTTCGGATATGACTGTCATAAACGAGACAATGGATGCAGTTAAAATTCTGGAATATACACGTTCCCTGGATTTCGCAACTGAAATTTATATTATAGGACATTCTCAGGGTGCCCTGGTCGGCGGTATGATTGCGGGCTATTACCGTGATATTATAGAAAAGCTTGTACTGCTTGCACCTGCCGCAACTATTAAAACCGATGCGATAAAGGGCTCGTGCTTCGGGCTGATGTATGATAATTACTGCGTTCCCGAAAATGTGACGCTGTATAATATAGAAAAGAAACGTTTTGACCTGGGCGAAGCATATTACCGTATCGCAAAAACCCTGCCCATATTTGAAACTACGTCAATGTTCAAGGGTGAAACACTTATTATCCACGGCGAAAATGACCAGGCAGTGAATTGCATTGCCGCAACTCAGTATGGCGAATGTATGCCCAATGCAGAGGTTCACATTTTAAAGGGCGAAAGCCACGGCTTATGCGAGTTTTCATTAGAACAGACAATTGAAAGAATTGCAGATTTTATCTCCGCACCTAAAAAACGCAAGTATGACGGAGTAATCTTTGATATTGACGGCACATTATGGGATGCAAGAGAGGCTGTGACGAATGCGTGGAATGAGGAATTAAAGGCACAGGGCTATGACACAGTTCTTGACTGCGTTGAGCTTGGCAAACTCTTCGGTAAAACAATTGAGCAGATTTTTGATGTTATATTCCCCGCCATGCCCCTTGATGAGCGTGAAAGACTTATTCCGCTTTTCTATAATGCACAATACCGATATATTGAAAGCAATCCACCCTCACTCTACCGTGGAGCTTCAGAGACTCTTGAATATCTCAAGGAGCATTACAGGCTTTATATCGTTACCAATGCACCGAAGGGATATATTGAGGCACTGTTTAATGCAACAGGCATCGGGAAATACTTTTCCGACACTCTTTGCTTCGGCGATACCAACACTCCAAAGGGCGACACAATCCGCACACTGTGCGAAAAGAACGGCATAAAAAATCCTGTGTATGTTGGCGATACACAGGGCGATGCTGATGAATGTGCAAGAGTCGGTATACCGATGATTTATGCTCAGTATGGCTTAGGAAATGTAGAAAATCCGGGCTTTACTCTTGCAGACATTCGTGAACTCAAGAAAATATTATAAAAACACAAAGTTTTTTTACCAAAACTTGCCGCAAAGCGGCAAATTTCATTGAAACAAAACAGGGACGTTTTCAAATCGTCCCTGTTTTTGGTTCTTAGATTTCTTCAATAATCGGTAAAATCATCGGATTTCTCTTTGTCTGGTCATAAATAAATCTTGCAACTGCACTCTTTAACGAGCTCTTCATCGTTGCCCAGTCCATATTACGTCTCATCAGACATTCTTCCACGCTTTCTTCTGCGGCATATTTCACACCCTCAATGAGGTTTTCCGCTTCTCTAACGTATACAAAGCCTCGTGAAATCACGTCCGGTCTTGAAACCATATGACGTGTTTCCTTAGAAATTGTTACAACCACAATTATAAGTCCGTCCTGCGAGAGATGCTTTCTGTCACGAAGTACTATATTTCCCACGTCACCCACGCCAAGTCCGTCTACTAAAATCTTGCCCGCCTGAACTGTTCCCGATATTCTTGCACTGTCATTATCAAGCTCAAGTACGTCACCGTTTGCCAGTACAAAGCTGTTTTCCTCAGGGACTCCCACCTTTGCCGCAAGCTCCTTATGGATAACAAGATGGCGATGCTCACCGTGCACCGGAATGAAATACTTCGGCTTTACAAGTGCAAGGATAAGCTTTAATTCCTCCTGGCAGGCGTGACCTGATACGTGAACGTCTGCAAGTGAGCTGTAAATAACCTCTACACCAATCTTGAATAATTCATTTATAACCGTAGAAACTGATTTTTCATTTCCCGGAATCGGTGTTGCACTTAAAATTACAAGGTCGTTTTCGTTGATTTCAACCTTGCGGTGGTCTGAAAATGCCATTCTTGTGAGTGCACTCATCGGCTCACCCTGCGAGCCGGTTGTAATAATTACTACCTGATTCGGTCTGTATTTTTTGATATTGTCAATGTTTATCAGTACACCCTCGGGCACCTTCATATAGCCTAAAAGTATCGAAATCTCAACTATGTTTTCCATACTTCTGCCGCTTACTGCAACCTTTCTGCCGTTCTTCGCGGCAGCGTCAATAATCTGCTGAACTCTGTGCACATTCGATGCAAAGGTAGCAATAATTATTCGCTTGTTACTGCTTGCGAAAATCTGATCAAAGGTTGCACCTACGGTACTCTCACTCATTGCATAGCCCTTACGCTCTACATTCGTCGAGTCTGACATAAGTGCAAGCACGCCTTCACGTCCAAGCTGTCCAAGTCTTGCAAGGTCTATCATTTCACCGTTAATCGGTGTTGTATCAATCTTGAAGTCACCCGTGTGGATTACCGTTCCTGCCGGAGTCTTTATTGCAAGTGCAACAGAATCCGCAATCGAATGGTTTGTGCGGATAAACTCTACCGAGAAATACTGTCCCACTGACATAATCGTTCCCGGCTTCACTCTTATAAGCTTGGTTGAAGCGGTAAGATTATGCTCCTTCAATTTATTCTCAACAAGTCCTAAGGTAAGTCTTGTGCCGTAAACCGGAACATTTATTGCCTTTAAGAAATACGGCAGTCCGCCGATATGATCCTCGTGACCGTGAGTAAGGAAAATTCCCTTGATTTTCTGATAGTTCTTTTCGAGATATGTTATATCATTGATAACCATATCAACTCCCGGCATATCATCATCGGGGAACGCCATACCGCAGTCTACCATAATTATCTCGTTGCTGTATTCAAATGCTGTCAGGTTCTTGCCTATTTCGTCCAATCCGCCTAACGGGATTATCTTTAATTTTTTATTTTTTGCCATTTCTCCTCCTGCTTCCGCCCGTTCTGTATCAGCCGCCCGATCATAAATATTGGCTGCACTTCCCTGAGCTCTGTTTTAACCGTTCATTATTACAACACTATTATTATAGCACATTTTACCCGTTTTAGTCAATAGCCGTCAAAAAAATGAAATGAAAACTTTACATAATTTTCTTGGACTTTTATAGTGAAATGTGCTATACTGTAAATAAGGAGTTGATTGATATGAAAATTGCATTATGCCAGACTGATATAGGCTTTGAAAGAAAAGAAGAAAATATAGCAAAGGCACTTGAATTTATTAAAAATGCCGCTATGCAAAAGGCAGAGCTGATTCTGTTTCCCGAAATGAGCTTCACAGGCTTTTCAATGAATGTAGCTCTGACGGGCGAAAGTGATAATTACAGCATAAACACAATAAAAAATGCCGCAATAAAAAATAATATTGCGGTCGGGTTCGGTTATGTATGCCTTAACGGAAACAGAGGCGAAAACCGATATGTAATCATCAAAAATACGGGCGAAATTTTAAGCGAATACACGAAAATACACTCCTTCGCCATAGGCGGTGAGCGTGAGGATTTTATAAGCGGAAACACACTTCCCACACCCGTTTCAATTGCACGCCAAAGCATTTCCACCTTCATATGCTATGACCTGCGTTTCCCGGAAATTTTCCGTGCAGTTGCCGATAATTCCACGTTAATAACCGTTGCGGCAAACTGGCCCAGGGCAAGACGTGAGCATTGGATGGCACTGTTAAAGGCACGTGCGATTGAGAATCAGGTATATATTGCAGGCGTGAACTGCACCGGCAATCAGGACGGTATTATTTATTGCGGAGATTCAATGGTTATAAATCCGCAGGGCGAAGTCATCGCCGCCGCAAAATATGGTAGTGAAGAGCTGCTCATCTGCGAAATCGCAGATGATACCGAAAAAATCCGCAAGGATTTCCCGGTAGGCATAAGCCGTAAGCTTGAGCTGTATAAAGAACTGTATAATTCATAATGATAAAAGGAGCTGAAATCAGCTCCTTTTATCCTATATCCCAAAACGCATTTTCTATATGATTTATTTCCTTAACCAGAAACTCGCCATAGTGCAGCTCATATAAAATCTCAATCACGTCAAACCGCATATCCGCATCGGGATTTCTGATATATTGCATTGCCGCCTTTTTGAGCTTTCTGAATTTCCGTCTGTCCACAAATTCCGCAGGTCTGCCAAAGGTTGTGCTTTTTCTTGTTTTTACCTCAACAAACACAGTTGTGCCGTCCTCGTCCGCCACAATATCAAGCTCACCCTCACGGCAACGGAAATTTCTTGCCTTGATTTTATATCCCTTTTTCTCAAGATACTCCACCGCAACAAATTCACCTGCCGCACCTATATCAATCGCACGCATCTGCCTCTTCTCCGTTTATTCTATATAAAACTCCATTGTATCATATACAGGCTCAGGGATTGTATCTTTATAGTTCATTGAATACATCGGATCATCGTCCCACGAGAACACCTTGAGCTTTTGTCCCTTCTGAGGCTCCTCAACATCAAAATAACCGTAATAGCTTCTCTCATCGCCGTATATCAAATCAACAAATCTTCCCTCTTCGTCATAGAATGCACCGATGCTTTCGTGGTAGTTATATTCATAATACGCATCAGGAAGATATTCTGTTGTGTATTTATTACCGATCATTGATTTCTTGACATACTTTATACGCGAAAAATCTCCGTTGTAACCTGAAAAATCCTGTGAAAGCTCCTCGCCGTTATATGTCACTGTCACACTGCCGTCAATCTTCTTTCCGCAAGCAACCGCCATAACCTTGAAATCCTCGCTGAAATCCACCTTTTCTACTCCCTCTATTGAGGTTATATACTCAGTAAATTTATTTTTCACTTCCTCTGTTACATTTACGGTTGCAGCATCACTTTGCTTTGCAATTTTAGTCAAATGATATCTGAGTATTTTCAAAATATCAATCTCCCTCACCTCCAGGCAGAAAATCTCAACAGTTGATTCGGCATCGTCAAATTCTATATCAAAGCCTATGAACTGATTTTCCATTTTCAGCACACGTTCATCGTCATCGAACAGATACTTCTTTCCGCTGTTGTTTGCATCATGGAAATATATTGTGTTGCCTGATATGTAGTAATCCACATTTTCTTCAAGCTCCTCACGCTCGTCATTTTCATATACAAGCGTAATCTTACTTACCTTATCTGCCTCGTGATATCCGTAGCCTAAGGAAAATGCACATTCAACCTGAGTATCCACATAGGGTGAAAAATATATCAGTTCTTCCTGATATATTGCCGGCTTTACACCTGCATAATAGTCTCTTTCCTCTGAAGGACTCAACTCAACTGTTAAATCCTCCGTATCGTCCTCAATATAAATGACATCCGTAAATGACGGCTCATAATAAACCTTGTCCAGACCTGCCGCTGACCATTCATCACGCGGACTTCTTAACATCATTGCCCGATAACCGCCGCGTGAAACAGTAAAGGTGCCGTCTGCATTTCTGGGAATATCGTTTCCCGATATATCCTGCATTGATATAGTGACACTGCTTTTATCAATTCCTACCGGATTAACCGTTATGGTAGTAGTAGGCAATGTATCTGTTGTGAATGCCTTTATAGTACACGCCATATCCATCGCACCGATGTCTGTCCATTCCTTACCGTCAGGTGAGATAAAGCTGTTGCCCTCCTCGTAATCCACCTCATAGTCATACCAGGAATATCTGAACATTATCTTTTTAGCAATAGGAATAAGCTCTGAGCTATTCTCATCGCTGTACTTTACAATCACCGCAAAATCACCCGATACATTCGGCGGCTCAGGTATTTCAAGCTGATAATATCCTGCACGGTCAACACTTCCCGTCAATACGGGCGACAATTCCGATGCATTTATTGATTCAAGATCAATAACATCATCCTTTATATATACTTCGTACTCGGTGGGTCCGTTAAATGCAATATTCACGCTTACTACATCCTCATAGCCGTGCGTGCTTCTGAACAGATTCATTGCATATGCACTGTTACTGCCCTCATATCCAAGTGCGTTAAGGAACATACCCATATCGTGATAATATCTGTTGTCATACGGCAGAGAGTCTCTGTAATCCTGCATACCTGTTACCTGCACATTCATACCGTATGCCGACAAATCATAGTACGATAAATACAGATATCCGTTGCCTAAATCCTCTTCTCCGTAGCTGTTCTTTATTATCCACGCACCGTCACCTGCCGGTGGAATATTGAAATTCTCAGCCGGGTATGTGTCATCCCAGCCGATAATCGAAACAGAGTGCGATAAAACATTATATGCTCCTGCCGGATTATAGAATGACGGATAATACTCTCCCACACAGTCATCATCCCAGAGCACATTTGATACAATTGCCGTTTTATTGGCATAGAGATCATTTTTAATCATATCAATCATATCTTCACGGTATTGTTCACTGCCCTCATTCTCCGGATAATAGCGGTTACTTACAATAGCCGATGTGATACCGTATGACGGCTTGATATAGGTCTCTTCAAATCCGTTCAGGTAATGCTGCGGACAATCCTCCTGAGCCACAAGTCCCGAGCCTCTTGATGCATAGACAACTCCTAAAAGTGCCTGACCGCCGCCATCATAAGTGCTTTTTGAGCCATCAGGATTATAAAGTCCGTTCCATACTCTTGTAGTTGCCATATTTATATGGCTTTCAGATACGTCTATCTCCTCACCCGTATCACGCATCCAGCATGATTCTGCCGATGCCGCAAGCGCATATGCCCAGCACTGACTTGTAAACTCCTGATCCTTTACAGACGTTATGTACGATTTCCCGTCAACATCACGCAAATCAAATTTTTCCGGCAGCTCATCACTGCCAAAGAGCTTTGCATCCTCACGCGGTGCTCTTATTTCAATTTCAACCGGCAACGAACCGTTAGGATTAATATTTTTTTCTGCCGTTGCTGTTGCAGGCATTGCCATAAGCATTGCCGCAATTATCAATAATGCTTTTTTCATTTTTGTTCTCCTTAAGCTACTTATGTCGTTTCCCTTTTCTTCCTCGCTGTTTCCAGTGCTTTAGTAACAAATTTTTTCCTGTGTATCGGGCACATTCCGTATTTTTCAAGTGCCGCCACGTGTTCTGCCGTTCCGTAGCCCTTGTGATTTTCAAATCCGTAGCCCGGATATTCCTTTGCAAGACGCACTATTTCACGGTCCCTTGAAACCTTCGCCAGGATTGATGCCGCTGCAATCGAAATTGATTTCGCATCTCCCTTTACAACCGTTTCGTTTGGTGTTGTAATTCCCGTATTGCGGTTTCCGTCAATCAGGGCATAGTCCGCCCTGGGCTTAAGACCGTTTATCGCCCTTTCCATTGCCGCAAGAGTTGCCGCTAAGATATTCTTTTCTTCAATCTCATTTACATCCGCACTTTCAATGCAGTATGCAATTGCTTCACGAGTAATGATTTCAAAAAGCTCTTCACGCTTCGCTTCGCTCAGCTTTTTAGAGTCGTTTATTCCCGGCAGATAAATATCAGGCGGCAGTATCACTGCCGCCGTATATACTGAACCTGCCAGAGGCCCTCTTCCCGCCTCGTCCACTCCTGCAATTGCCTTGTATCCTTTGATACGCAGTGAATTTTCAATTTCGTGCATCAGTGCGACTCTTGCTCTGTCCTCTGCTTCTGTCAGTTTCTTTGCCATTATCAGTTATTCTCCAATTGTGCAAATTCCTTGCCTATTTCCTCAGCCTTCGCAAAGTTCACACCTTCAATATGAATATTAACCTTTTCAACCTCAAGACCTGTCATAGTCTCAACATTGTTCTTTACATTCTCCTGAACTTCCCATGCAAGCTCCGGAATTCTTACGCCGTAGTCAACGATGATATACACATCAATCACTGCAACGCTTTCATTCATTTCTACCTTTACGCCCTTTGACGGGTTCTTCTTTGCACCGAGCTTCTCTGCGATATCAAAGGGACGATACATTCCCGACACTCCCTTGATTTCATTAGTTGCAATTCCTGCAATTGTTGAAACAACGTCAACTGAAATTTTGATATTGCCTACATCCTCAACGTCTTCCTCGCTGATTTGTGCGGCAACATTTTCCTCTGCCGGTTCAATGATTTCTTCCACTTCGTTCTTAATTTCTTCTGACATATTTTTTTACTTCCTTTCACAAAGATTTGTATTTATATACATTATATCAAAAAAATAGTGATTTGTAAACTGTTTTTTTAATATAATAGAAATTTTCACACAAATGTGAGGCGATGTTGCAAAGTGAGTGCTGTAAATTCGGGTTTATCGGGATGTTTGCACTTGCCCGAACGATTCAAACGGGCTCTGCCCCAAGACGTTCAGCTTTAATTGCTCGCAACGTATATCCCCGGTTCTTTTTCTGTCATCAGCAACAGAAAAAGAACGAAAAAGAGTGCCGTTCAAGAGGGAAATTCCCTCTTGAAAATCTCCCTTTAACAAATTTTGTGGCAGGCAATGCCTGCATACGAAGGTGTCGTGGAATTTTGTAAGAGGGTGCAGTTTGAATTTGCAAACGTAACCCACAAATTGCAAAAAATAAACCAAACAAAATTACTCTTGTCCGGCATCGGGTTTCATCCCGCCGCAACAGCTGGGCAAAGCGAAAGGGGATTTTTAAGGGGAAAACATCTTTTAAAATGTTTTCCCCTTAAACGGCATTCTTTTGCTTACTTTTCTACTGCTGCAGGTAGAAAAGT
>JAZQHZ010000005.1:0-3058 GCA_045540855.1 Clostridia bacterium | reverse complement strand
CAACACCTTCGTATGCAGGCATTGCCTGCCGCTGCACTATTTAAAGGGAGATTTTCAAGAGGGAATTTCCCTCTTGAACGGCACTCTTTTTCGTTCTTTTTCTGTTGCTGATGACAGAAAAAGAACCGGGGATATACGTTGTAATCAATCAAAGCTGAACGTCTTGGGGCAGAGCCCGTTTGAAGCGTTTGAGCGAGTGCAACCATCCCGACAAATTCAAATTTATATAAAGGAATAAAACAATGCTTGCATTTATAAGTATAATCCTACAGCTTATCGCAGTGCCGATAGGTCTGTATTACCTGTTTATCGGTCTTGCCGGCTTTTTGCCGATACGTGACCGTAACATAAAAAAATACAACAAAACCCACCGCTTTGCCCTTATCATTGCGGCACATAACGAGGAAAAGGTCATTGCTTCTTTGATACGCTCATTAAAAAAGCTGGACTATCCGAAGGACGCATATGATATTTTCGTCATAGCCGATAACTGCACCGATAATACGGCACAGACGGCACGTAATGAGGGTGCATTGGTGTATGAGCGGGCTGACGATAAAAAACGTGGCAAGGGCTATGCACTGGAGTGGTTTTTTGCACAGCTTTTTGAAATGGAGAAACGGTATGATTACGTTTCCGTATTCGATGCCGATAACCTTGTTGATTCTGCATTTTTAAAGGAAATGAACGAGAGTGCAAACAAGGGCTTCAAGGTGGTGCAGGGCTTTCTGGACAGTAAAAACCCGTATGATACGTGGATAACGGCGGCATATTCGTATTGCTTCTGGGGCGTGAACCGCATTTTCCAGCTGCCCCGCTATAAATTGGGAATGTGCTGTGAGCTGTCGGGAACGGGCTTTGTGATAGAGTGCGAAACCCTGAAGCGGCTTGGCTGGGGCGCAACCTGCCTGACGGAGGATATGGAATTTACGATGAAGCTCTCGCTCAGCGGCGAAAAGATTGCCTTCAATTACAATGCAAAGGTCTATGACGAAAAGCCGCTCACCCTGAAGCAGTCGTGGCGACAGCGAGTTCGGTGGATGCGAGGCCATTGCGATGTGGCGATGAGGTATTTTGCAAAGCTGATAAAGGCGGGCATAAAGGAGCGAAGATGGAGCTGTATCGACTGTGCGGTGTATCTCGTACAGCCTGTACGCATACTTGCACTGGCAGTGATTATGTTCTTTTCCTATGCACAGACCTTCCATCCTGACGGAAATCTCGGCTTCATTCAGCTTTCGTATCTCTTCGGTGAGCCGTGGCTGTGGAATATTATAACGGTGCTGCAATTGTGCTATATTCCGTTTGTGATATGGTATGAACGGCGAGAAATGACGTTAAAGATGCTGTGGTATTTCGTGGGATATAGTGTCTATAATCTGACGTGGATTCCGATTGCGATTCAGGGAATGCTGGGATACAAAAACAAGGACTGGGCACATACGGAGCATACAATTTCGGCGGAAATAGATGATTTTCGGAAAAAATGATAAAAAAGACAAAAATTTTGTAAAAACACTTGCAAAATATCTTTAAATCATATATAATAGAGGTATCTAAAAAATATTTTTAAGGAGAGGTGTATACCAATGTATGATTTAGAAAAGGGCTATGCATTAGCAAAAGAGTATTACGCTCAGTACGGCATTGACGTTGATAAGATGATCGAGATCTGTGACAAGACTCCGATTTCAATGCACTGCTGGCAGGGCGATGACGTTATCGGCTTTGAGAAGAAGGAAGGCGGCTTAACAGGCGGTATCCAGACCACAGGTAACTATCCGGGTGCAGCTAAGACTCCGGAGCAGTTAAGAGCTGATATTGATAAGGCTATGGAGTATATTCCGGGCGAATTAAAGGTAAATGTTCACGCTAACTATCAGGAGGCTGACACATTTGTTGACCGTGACGCTATCAGCGAGGAAAACTTCAAGAACTGGGCAGACTGGGCAGTAGAGAGAGGTATCGGTCTTGATTTTAACCCGACATATTTCTCACACCCGTTAAGCGAGAAGGCTACACTTTCATCAGCTGATGAGAATGTAAGAAAGTTCTGGGTTAAGCACGGTATTGCTTGCCGTAGAATCGGTGAGTATTTCTACAAGAGAACAGGTAAGGTTTGTGTAATCAACCACTGGACACCGGACGGCGACAAGGAGTTCCCGATTGATACTTTAACACCGAGAACACAGTTAAAGAAGAGCTATGACGAAATCTTCGAGGCTACAAAGGATGTTGAGGGCGTTATGGACGGTATCGAGTCAAAGGTATTCGGTATCGGTGCAGAGTCATTCACAGCAGGCTCACACGAGTTCTGTATGGGCTATGTAATGAGCAAGAACGTTGACCACATCATTATGACTCTTGATACAGGTCACTATCACCCGACAGAGGTTGTATCAGCCAAGCTTGGTGCTTGCTATGCATTCTCAGATCACGTACTTCTCCACGTATCACGTCCGATCAGATGGGACAGTGACCACGTAGTTGCATTTGACGATGAGACAAAGTCAATTATGGAGGAGCTTGTAAGATTAGGCAAGTTAGAGGATACATATATTGCAACAGACTTCTTTGATGCATCAATCAACAGAATCGCTGCATGGGTAATCGGCTTAAGAAATACAAGAAAGGCTATGCTTTACGCATTACTCCAGCCGACAGAGCTGATGAAGAAGTTAGAGGCTGACGGTGATGTATCAGGCAGATTAGCTGTTTCACAGGAATTCAAGGCTGCTCCGTTCGCATTAGTATGGGATTACTACTGCAACAAGACAAACAAGGGTGTAGGTCTTGACTGGTTAGACGAGGTTCGTAAGTACGAGCAGGACGTTCTTTTAAAGAGATAAATAAGGGAAAGGGACTGTTTGTGAAAACAGAGGGACTGTTTGTGAAAACAGTCCCTTTATGGATTTTGTTATGTAAATTATTGTTTATATATTAGGCTTCTCCTTGAGGAGAGGCTCCGCCGCAGGCGGTGGTGAGGTGTAGGATGCGAAGCATCCGTCGGATTTTCCACCTCATCCGGCACTTCGTGCCACCTTCCCCTCAAGGGGAA
>JAZQHZ010000004.1:0-15317 GCA_045540855.1 Clostridia bacterium | reverse complement strand
GGAATTTCCCTCTTGAACGGCATTTCTTTTGCTATCTTTTCTTTTGCTGTAGAAAGAAAAGATAGTAGGGGTACCACAAAACAAACATTCTAAGCTAAATAAGCAGGGGACAACGTCCCCGAGCACAAAATTAACAACTCCCAGATAAACCCAAATTTGAACTACAAACAATCGACTCAACACCATCCCTAACTCAAAGGAGCTGTGAAAATCACAGCTCCTTTTGAATTTTCTCTATTGTTTTATGCAGCATATCCGCCGCCATTTCTGCAATTATCATTGCACCGTTGATATTGAGATGCACATCATCCGTTATATATTTATCATAGAACTCAGAGCCCTCATATCTCGGATCATCAATAAATCTTACATCTTTTTTATCCAGCGTCATAAACATATCCACCGACTTAGCCGAGCCCTTGCGATTTATGTAATCGCTTGTTGCCTCATAGAAATCCATCAACGGCAAGCCTTCCTTCAGTGCAAGAGCACGCATCGCGTTTACGTATTCCTCAAGCCACGCATCGCTTGCACGGTTGCGGCTGATTGACGTTGCCAATATCGGATATGCTCCGGCACGGCGTGCCAGCTGCACATATTCCATTAAGTACATCTCATATTCACCGCCAACCTCACTGCGACGCTCCGGATCAGCCGAGGCATCGTTGTGCCCGAACTGAATTATCAGATAATCGCCCAATGCAAGATGGCTTTTAAGATATGAGAAATTATCTTCCTTTTTAAATGACTTAGCACTTCTGCCGCTGATTGCCAGATTTATTATCTGATATTCCGGCAGAAATCTGTCAAGCACCTGACCCCAGCCTGTACGCGGAAAGCGGTTTTCTTCTCCGCAGTGCGGATATATACACGCAGTTGAATCACCTACTATGAACACTCTCTTTTTCTTCAACTCCGGGATCCTCCTTTATATATTTTCTCACCTGACGGCAAGCGTTAAATTCAACTATAAGTCCGCAGATACCAAACAGCAGACATAGCCATAATATCACCGTTACCGAGCCAAAAATTCTGATTATTGTTTCCGAGGTGGACGTAAACGTTATGCCCGGGAATATGAACACGAAAAATGCACATAATCCGAACACCAGCAATGCATACGGAAACGACGGTATAACAAACAGTGCAGAATTACGGAACAGCTGTTGGAACGGCATCTTGTAGCCTATCATCAGATGATATATAAAGAAATGCAATGTTGTATAGAAAAATAACAGCATATACATAATATACTTTATATATGACACCGGTGCACTCAAGCCGCCGTAAAATCTGATTGCATAATACGAAAAAGTGTATATTACCAGGTCAAGTATCCATAACGGCAGAGTCTGCTTGATATTCGCCTTTACTGCCCTCATATAGTCCGTAAACAGGAATACCGGCTCCTCTGTGACGAACGCACGCAGAATATATATAAAGCCTGCACTCATCGGCCCTGCACCCACAAAAACCGTGTACGCAAATGCACATAAAAGTCGCACTCCGGCATCAAGGAACATTATCACCTTCGACATTTCCATTCCGCCCATATCCTGAAAACTCTCAAGCGTCGGCATTGCACCGGCAACAACATCATTCGCCAATGCTCCGGCAAGTATCCACACGATTATAAGATGCGGTATTATAGTCACCAGATAAAGCAGATTAAGCTTTATAAGTGCCCAGAACTTGCGGAAGAATATTTCGTAAAATAAATTCAGTCCTTTTTTCTTAGGTGCATTTTTATCAATTCCCGGTCCGGGCGTTGAATAGTTACCAAAAAATCCCATTTCAATTCCTTTCGCTGCTTAATATCCAAGAATTTCCGGCACCATAATTACCGTAATTCGCTTCGGGAAATGGAAGCATCCGTCCACAATACCGATAAAATTACACATTCTCGGCTGTCCCTTGCAGTCCGAGCAGGTACAGCAATCGTCCGTTGCACACGGAGTTTTGTGTCGGATACGCTTTGAATTAAGCGGAGCAATGCTTTTCGCTCTCTTCAAGCCTTCCTCCATAGTATCACAGATTTTATTCACACCCATTATTATAATTGCACGCTTGGGTCCGAACGCAATCTGACTTGCACGGTTACCCACGCAGTCGATATTTATAAGCTGACCTTCCTTGGTCACTGCGTTTGACGATGATACAATGAAATCCGCCTTATAGCTTTCTCTGTAAACATCGTGCATATTTGCCACACTTCCGGCATTGAAGCGGTCGTAGAACTTATACTTTCCCGACATAATATCGTCAATAATTCCCGTCTCCTTAAGGGTTACACTGCCGCCCACACATACGCTGGCACCCTCGGGAATCATTTCCATACAAATTCTTCTCGCCTCTTCCTTTGATTCGGCATAAACCGCATCAAAGTTGTATTCGTTCAAAATTTCCACCATTTCCTTCGCCTGGATTTCATATGCCCATTTTTTTACTGCATCCATTTTTTAAAGTCTCCTTTAATATTGAAAATTTTGAAGCTTTTCCCTAATTATAAATCCTATTCAATATCAGCCGATGTTGCCGAGCCCGACGATGAAGCTGACGAGGTCGACGAAGCTGATGTACTTGATGCGCCCGATGTACTTGATGTAGCTGACGAGCCTGATGAAGTCGATGTGCTTGATGAAGTCGATGTACTTGACGGGCTTGCAGTACTTGACGTACCTGACGAGCTCGATGAGTTAGATGAACTTGATGAACTTGACGAGCTTGATGTATCCTCTGCCGGCTTATGCGGTGCATAAACACTTGTATCCAGCGGATCTGTCGAAATCAGCTCACCGTTTGCATAAACAAGTCTCTTTGACACAACAACCGTATTTTCTCCGCTCATTGACTTTGAATGAGTGAGCTTCACCTCACGTGCCGGCACCCACTGTGTTCCCACAATTGAGATTGTGAGCTTTGAGCCGTTTGTACCTGCTACTATCTTCACCGGATAATCCGAGGTATTCTTAAATCTGAAATCCAGACTTCCGTCTGCAACCGTTGCATCCTGACCGAGCGGTGCATAGCCTACCGTCATCATATGCTCTGTTCTTTCAACGATGCCCATATCTGCATAAAGCACTGCTGAATACAGCGTTGTACTTACCTGGCAGGTGCCGCCGCCGATTCCCTGTACTGACTGTCCTGCCACATATTCCGGTGCGGTATAGAAGCCATTTGCCGTTGTTCTTCTTCCCACTGTATTGTTGAATGAGAACTCCTGTCCCGGAGCGAGAATTGTTCCGTTTATAAGCGAAGCCGCTCTTGCCACGTTCTTGCCTCTGTTGCCGCCTGCGGCAAAGTAGGTTGAATATGAGCCGAGAGTTGTTGCAAAAAGCTTTGCTTGCAGCTCCTCTGCCGTAACCTGTGCATATGACGGATAATACGGAACAGTAACCTGAGGTCCACCCTCATAAATCTGCTCTAACACAGCTGTGATGTCCTCTGCGTTATAGTAACGTCCCGGAACCTCCTTTATTACCATAATATCCTTACCGTTGATGTGATAATACGCATCAATCGGGTCAGCATAAATCGCTGTTCCGAGATATTCAAGTGTTGCCTTTTCCGGAGCAACAGCATTTAATGTAACGTGAATATTTTCAAACTTATCGTTTGCCACCGCATTTATTATCTGCTCACGTGCAGTATCTGTATTGTAGTCAAAGCCCGATACGCCCGGAGTTATCACAGCACCTGCATCAGTTATTTCAACCGACACCTGCTTAAGCTCTCCGCATACCTGCATACCGAATTCGCCCAACTTCTGATTGATTATGTCGTGATTCATTGTCGCAACCGGCACAATGTGCTTCTTCGCAAAAATCAGTCGCATTGCAGTGAAGCCGTCTTTTATTATATTGCCGCTTTTACCGTAGTTAAACGCCTTCTGTGCAGTTGCCTCAGGAGTTGCATTAAGGCCAATCTCACGTCCGTCAAGCACCATTGTCTGACCGTTACATTCGATTGATATATTCTGCGTTTCAAGCAAGTATGTCGCCTCAACTGCCGCAAGTGCGTCGTCATAGCTGAGACCGCTGATGTCAAGATCCTCTACCATAACATTGTTTGCCACAGTATCCTGCGGTAACGTTGCGATACAGCATATATAAAGCACCAGAAATGCACCCAGAATCACAGAAGCGATTGCTATAAGCGGCTTTTTAATTTTATTGATTGCATTCTTTGCCTTTGCCTTACGCTTCAATTTCTTTTCCCTCTTTTCAATCTCTTCCGGTGTTTCTTCCTCGGGCTTGTCTTCTTCAATTTCTACCATTTCTTCAGGATCTGAAAAATCATCGCCGTCAAAATCATCTATATCCTCGAAATCCGCTGTGTTTTCCGTCTCCTGCTCTTCTGCAAGTTCAATATCCTCAGCGATTTCGATTTCTTCGTTGTTTATCTTCTCGTCTGCCATTGACACATTTTCTCCCTTCAGTGTATTTTAAAAGAACTTCAAAAAGTCATTTATATATTCGTTGTATACTTCCATAAACGCTCTGAAATGCGGACTTTGCATAAGTAATGAAAACGCATGCTCAATATTTTTCACAAACTGTTCGTCCATTTCATCTATATAATTCGCCTTCGCAAGCGGGCACAATGCCTTTGCACGCGGGTCGGTTATAATTTCAAGCTTACCGTTATCATCAAGATGCGGAGTAAGCGGAAAAATCCGGCAAGAGAGCGGACGTGAATATCTGTCACATTCACCGTTACACATCGCTATTCCAACCTTATATGTTTTTTTGTTATAGGTATATTCCATATCCGTCGCTTCCACGCTTGCCCACGTAGGCTCAAGCAGGCGAAGTACCTCGTTTTCGCCCGGGAAAAGCAACATTCCGTTATCACCCTCGCCGTCATCCATACAGCACGCACAATTACAGAGCTGACCGCAGTCTACGGGTAAAGGTGTTATATTATCAAATAGCTTGTATAATTGCAGATAGATATATGCAGCGTTCATAGTTTTCACCATTCCAATTTATATTTTATCAATCTATATCTTATCACACTAATTTGAAAATTTCAATAGCTTAGGAAAAATGATAAATGATTGTAAAATAAAGCACAAATTTTTAACATAAAACAGGCACCCGTAAAGGGTGCCTCAGCTTGTAGACAAACCTGTCTACAAGCTGTCAGACTACGAGAAATTAGGGCAGATTTTGCGAAAAGGAACTCGTAGGCGTACGGTGGTACGTTAGAGTTTCTTTTCGTAAAAAACGCATAACGACGGGCGTTCCTCGATGGGACGCCCGTCGTTCGCCAAAGAAAATAAATTTCTAATTTTATATTTTTCTTATTTTGTTATGCGTGGTCTGACCAATTTGTCGACGGTCTGAGGCACCCGTAAAGGGTGCCTGTGAGTTATTCTACTGTAAAGCTGTTTATCATTTCCTTGACCTCTGCATCAAGTCCGCTGTTGTAGAAGATATCAAATCTTGTGAACTCTGCAATATACATATTTCCGTCTGCACGGAACATATAGATTGTTCTGTATGCCGGTGCGTCCTCCTCATCCTCCGGAGTATGGAGAAGGGTGTATGTATACACTGTTCCGAGCGAATCAATGCGGTATGTTTCAATGCCCTTGATTGTTATACAGCACTCCTCCTGATTCATACCGTTGTACATCTTCTGTACTATATCACGTGTGTTTCCGCCACCGTCTACATCACCTAAATTCATCATCTGTAATGTACTTCCGGTTCTTCCGTCATATGCCACCAAGGATACATCGCCCAATGTTTTCCACATTGTTGAAGCAGTCATCTTACCGCCGCCGATTGACAGCTTATGTGTCTCTGTGATGTCTGAGCTTCTTAGAATCGTTCCCACCACGCTTGAATCAAGCATTTCAAGCTCAAATGTCTTTAAAATTGCAGCCGCTTCCTCTGTCGTCTTTGCTTCTACCATTACGTTATAAACGTAGTCGCCACAGTCAATAAAAGTATCGTTCACGAAGAAAATCTTGTTCAGTCCGTCACTGTTGTAATTAACTGTATAGCAGTTGCTCTCGTGAATGCCTACCTTGCTCTTTGTAACGTCACTGATTGTTACAAGGTCATCGTTTATCACGTTCATACGTGTTGCTCTGTCTGAAGCCGCCAATGCCGCCGCATTTACCTTTTCTGACTTTGAATAGATTCCGATTGCAGCAGAGCCCACCTCATTTTCTGTATCATAGAAATGGAATTCGTTGCTCTCTGACTCCCTTGATGCCCAGGTTGCAGGCAGCTTTAATTTTACCTTATACTCATCATCCTCAAAGATTCTGTAACCGTTCTTTACGTTTGAAAGGTCATACATCTCACGTGTTGACTTGACCATAAAGGTATCCATAATCGCTTGAAGCTCGCCCTTAAGCTCACTTTCTGTATCAACTATCATAAGAGCACTATATCTGCTCTTTCCATCAATATATGATACTATTTCGTTGATTTTTTCCTTACCCTTTGCGCCAAGAGTGATTTTTGTCACGCCGTTTCCAAGCGTTTCCTTATTTGCTTCCGTAAGAGTCATTCCGTCAAGAAGCTCTTTCATAGCATTGTATTCCGTTTCAACATCTCTTACTTCATCGCTGATTTCAACAAGCACAGCAATTCCGTTTTCCTCTTCGTCCTCAAATATTGTCTCAGTTCCGTCAAATTCACGCTCAATCATCTTGAGCTTCTTCGGATTCTTAATAGACCAGCCGTAGTAGCTGTCGCCGATATATTCCATATCTGTTGCACCCTCTACTGTTGTGCCGGTTGCAAGTGCCTCCTTTGTTACGGTAATAAGTCCGTTGTCCCAGTTTACCGTTGCACCAAAGGTCTCACTTATAAATCTCAGCGGTACCATTGTAGTGTCCATATATAATTCAGGTGCAGCCGCAAGCTCCTCCGTATGCGTGTTTACTGTTGCAGACTTTGAGCCGATTTTTATTGTTATATCAACGTCCGGATATTTCAGATTTACGCTCTGATCCTCTCCGTTCCAGATAACCTCCGCACCAAATGCCTCCGTGATTACACGTACAGGCACAAGAGTTGTTCCCTCTCCTACGATATACGGTGCCGTAACCTCAAGCGGTGCACCGTTTACTGTAAGCACGCTATCGCCTACTCTGAATGTGATTTCAACCTTTCCCTCCTCTGCCATTGCATTGTAACCACCAAGCATTGACAAAGCCATAATTGCCGATAAAATTCTTTTCTTCATAACCTTTTCCTCCTATATTATTTTAATGTATAGCTTACATTAACATTCGTTTCCACACCGTTTCTTACCAGTGTAACATTGAGCGTATCAGTAAAGGTGTCACGCACTGCCTTGTTGTAGTCGCTGATGCTGTGTACTGCCACTCCGTTCACTGCCGTCACCGTATCGCCTGCGATAAGCTCCGGCGAGCTTGAATATGAAACGGTTATTCCCTTTGTTGTAGGAAGTCCTATTCTTGCCTCCCACGATTCATCAAACGTAACTCCGATATCCGGACGAAGCACCTTGCCGTTTTTCTCAAACTGCCCTAAAACATAGTTTATGGTTTCAACCGGAATTGAGAACGCCATTCCTTCAATACCTACTCCCGAATATTTCGAGGAATTTATACCTATAACATTTCCCGAAAGATCGATAAGCGGGCCACCACTGTTACCCGGATTTATCGCCGCATCCGTCTGAATCAGCGGATACATCGAGCCCGAAACCGATACTCCCGTACCGCTTATAATGCCCTTCGTCGCTGAATTACGCATATTAAGCGACAGCGGTGTTCCGATTGCAATAACCGTATTTCCCGCCCTTAATCCTGCACTTTGTGAGCCAAGCATAAGTGGCTTTAAGCCAAGGCGGTTTATCTTAATCGTCGCCAGATCCGACTTTTCATCAACACACTCCACAACTCCCGGATAGCTTGTTCCGTCGTTAAACACAATAGTTATATTTTCAATATCCTTCACCACGTGAGCATTGGTGAGAATTGTTCCGTTCGACTTTATAACCACGCCCGTACCGTGTGCGGTAGTTTCGTTATAGTTTGTCGCCGTTGTGGCATACTTACCGTTATAGTTTCCTACTACGGCTACCACACTTTCACTTGCACTTTCTATAAGCGATGAAACGAGGTCATCCTCTTCCATTGTTACGTGCACACTTTTACCGTCCCATTCAACCTGTGCACCCAGATTCTCACTTATTGCACGAATCGGCACATAAGTAGTTCCGTTATCTATGTATCCCTGCTTATCTATTATGCGTCCGTTAACGTAAATATCCACTCCGTTTGCGGCATATGCAACTCCCGCCGCAAGCATAGCTCCGGCAATCAATGCCGCTGTAATCTTTCTTTTCATATCTCTCTCCTGATGTTTTGTGATTATTGTACAATTATTATATAGCATTTCCTCCTCTTTGTCAATACTTTTACCATATTTATTGTCAATTTTATGTATTTATTTACTCATCCGGTGCAAATCATTCTCTTCCTATATTATATCATATAAAAATACCTTTGTCAACATATGTGTTCATTGTTTTATACTTTTTATCATATAATATAGGTGAGGTGAGAACAATGTATAATCCTACACTTGACCCCTGCATTGTCGGAAAAGTTATTGCCGACTTCAGGAAAAACTCTAAAATATCACAGGAAATTTTAAGCGGTCTTGCCGATATCGGCAGGAGTCATTTGAGTGCAATTGAACGCGGTGAACGCAAGCCCACGCTTGAGACCTTTTACCGCATATGCAATGCACTCGACGTAAAAATGAGTACGGTAATTCTTAAAATTGAAGAGGAATTGCGTACAGAGGAAGCAATGGAATAAATTTCCCGCTTCTGTATATAAGACACAAAACACAGCCGATTTTATTCACTTTTTCAAAAAAATCTCTGAGCATATTGCTCAGAGATTTTTTAATTATTCCATTGTAAGAATTTCGCTGACCTCAAGAGTTGCATCGCCTTCCATAGCCGCCATTGCAACATCTACTGCTGCAACTCCTGACTCTGTTGTAACATCCTCAAAGTCAAGCATCTTTATAATAATCTCCGGATTCAAATATTTTCTCATTTTATTTTACCTCCATTAGTCAAGTGTAACTTTAACGTCATTCTCTATGCCTGCATCCTCATAGATGTCAGCGATGATAAGACCGAATACAGCTGTACCGCCACTTAATACAGTTCCATTATATGTCTTTGTCTTACCGTCATATTCCCATGTAACAGAGCTTACCGGTTCTGCACCTGCTGTAACTGCTGTTGTGATTGCAGTTGCTACTGTATCGCTCTTGTCACCTGTACCTGTGAACTTACCGTAATATGCGTTCTTATATGATGAGCCTGCTGCGAATACATATGTATCACCAATTGTGTAGCTCTCTGTTTCATCTGCAGGATTGTACATTCTGAGTTCTAAGGTTACCACTAAATCCGGATTTGCTGCTAAGAATTCATCTGTGAAGAAAACGCCGCAGTCAAAGTCCTTTACACCCTCATATACCTCACGGTATGTGTACTTGAGTCCCGGCTGATTCATCATCTCAGCTGCCGTAGCCATAATTTTAAGGGGTTCGTTTGCCTTAACTGTCTTATCTTCAAACGGTACATTTACCCAATTTGCTGACCATTTATCATACTGTCCCGATAAGTAACCGTCAGATTCTTCACTCGCTGCATTGAATGTTACATCCTTATTAATTGTAAGCTCAAAATCTGCATACCAGTCACCATAAACTTCCAGCTGCTTAGAATCTATTTCATCAGCAAAGAAGTTCATCGCAAATGTCAAGTCATCATTTTCAATATTTTTAACTGTCGCTGTCGGAAGCGGAACAATATCCTGTACATCATATACTGCCGGCTCGCCGATTGTAATTTCCTCAGTGCCATCCGGACTTGTCATCTTTAATTCAAGGCTAACCTCAAAATCCGGATTTGCTGCAAGGATTGCTCTGTCAATATAAATTGCAGCGTTGAATTCCTTTACTGATCCACAAATATCAGTAGCATACTCCAGTGGCATTCCTGCAGTCTGCATTACCGGAATAGCCTCTCCATCTTTAACCTCTAAGCCATCAGCCGGTATTACAATCCAGCCCAAATCAGCAAATGCACCTTCTTCACCATATGCTCCTGCAAGATAGCAATCATCGGTTGTTACGCTGCCTTCCTCCAATCCTGAAAATGTGAGATAGAAATCTGCAAGCCACTCTCCATACTCACCCGCTGCAGCCGCCTCTTTTGATTCAAGAGCCTTGAAATTCATAACAACATCCAACGGATGGTCTTCCGTTGATGTTGTAAGCGAACCATCATACACGCTATGCTCACCAGCCGCAAGTGTGAACGGCTCAAGAACGCTCACCTCTGCCTGCGGAAGGTTATCATCTGCCATAGCTGTAAATCCCATAGCCGACATTGTCATTACACCTGCTACTAATGCAGATAAAATTTTCTTCTTGTCCATTTTCTCTACTCCTTTTTTTATTAGTTATTTCGTGATAATGTGCATCACAAAAACGGGACGTATCCCTTTTTTACTTTTACAGTATATCACCACTTTTTATATTTGTCAACTCATTTTACATATTTTATTTATTTTTGCCGTTTTGCATAAACAAACCACAGTATATTGTTATTTGTTTTTAAATGTAAAAAACAGGCTGATAAACAGCCCGTTTCATATTACATTTCTGACATATCCTTTAAAGCTTCTTTTCTTGAAAGCTCGTTCTTGCCCTTCGGGTTTACGCCCATATACTTAACGTAAATCTGGTCGCCCTCCTGGCAGATGTCCTCTACCTTTTCAACTCTCTTCATATCGAGGTTTGAAATGTGGCATAAGCCCTCCTTGCCCGGTAAGAACTCAACGAACGCACCGAACTCCTTGATTGACTTAACAGTACCCAAGTAAATCTTGCCCTCTTCCGGCTCCTCAACGATTGCTTCAATCGCCGCTCTTGCAGCGTTTCCGCTCTCCTGAGTCTCTGCGAAGATGTGAATTGTACCGTCGTCCTCGATGTCAATCTTTGCACCCGTCTCTGCAACGATACCCTGGATAACCTTACCACCCTGGCCGATTACCTCACGAATCTTCTCCGGATCAATCTTCATTGTCTCAACCTTCGGAGCATATGCTGAAAGCTCGCTTCTTACCTCTGAGATAGCCTTTAACATTACCTCGTCCAAGATATAGTATCTTGCATCTCTTGTCTTTGTAAGAGCTTCCTCGATTACCTCATACGGTAAACCGTCATTCTTGATATCAACCTGGATTGATGTGATACCCTTCTTTGTACCTGCTACCTTGAAGTCCATCTCGCCGTAGAAGTCCTCAAGTCCCTGGATATCTACCATAGTTGTGAAGCCTTCATCTGTTGTGATAAGACCGCATGAAATACCTGCTACCGGAGCCTTGATCGGAACACCTGCTGCCATAAGTGCAAGTGTTGAACCACAAACTGAACCCTGTGAGGTTGAACCGTTTGATGAAAGCACCTCTGATACGCAACGGATTGCATACGGGAACTCGTCAGCTGACGGAAGTACCGGTACTAATGATCTCTCTGCTAACGCACCGTGACCGATTTCACGTCTGCCCGGACCTCTTGACGGCTTTGTTTCGCCTACTGAGTATGACGGGAAGTTGTACTGGTGCATATATCTCTTCTCCTCCTGAAGGTCAATGCCGTCAAGGCGCTGTACCTCTGAAAGCGGAGCTAATGTTGCAATTGTGAGAACCTGTGTCTGTCCTCTTGTGAACATACCTGAGCCGTGAACTCTCGGTAATAAGTCAACCTCAGCCGCTAACGGTCTGATTTCGTTTAAGCCTCTGCCGTCAACTCTCTTACCCTCGTATAACCACGCACGAACGATCTCCTTCTGCATCTTGTAGAGGATTTCGCCCAATGTGGAGATGCTCTCCGGGAACTCCTCTGAAAGAGTCTCGATGATTCTGTCCTCAATTACGCCCATTCTTGCATCACGTACGTTTTTGTCGTCTGTATCGAGTGCTTCCTGAATGTTTGCGTACTCTAATTCCTTAATCTTGTCATATAAATCGTGGTCAACATCGTGAGCCTCGTATGTCATCTTCTCCTTGCCGATTTCAGCCTGGATTGATGAAATGAAGTCACAGATTTCCTTGATTGTTGCGTGTGCAAACTTAAGTCCCTCAAGCATAACGCTCTCCTCAACCTCGTTAGCACCTGCCTCAATCATAACGATCTTTTCCTTTGTACCTGCAACTGTTACGTGCATTTCGCTCTTTTCCTGCTGCTCAACAGTCGGGTTGATAACGTACTCGCCGTCAACCAAGCCTAACCATACGCCGCCGATCGGACCGTTCCACGGAACGTCTGAAATTGAAAGTGCGATTGAAGTACCGATTAATGCTGCAACCTCCGGAGCATTATCCTGCTCTACTGATAAAACTGTGTTTACAACTGAAACGTCGTTTCTTAAATCAGCCGGGAAAAGCGGTCTTATCGGTCTGTCGATTACACGGCTTGTGAGGATTGCCTTCTCTGTCGGCTTACCCTCTCTCTTTGTGTATCCGCCCGGAATCTTACCTACTGAATACATCTTCTCCTCGTAGTCAACTGATAACGGGAAGAAGTCAACACCCTCTCTCGGTGTTCTTGAAGCTGTAACATTTGACATTACAACTGTGTCACCATAACGAACTACGCAGTGAGCATTTGTGAGCTGTGCCATCTTGCCTGTTTCGATAATAAGCGGACGGCCTGCTAATGTTGTTTCAAAAGTCTTAAACATATTTCCTCCTTTTTGATACCATAGAGGCAAGCACCATATTTCCCTGATGCACTCGAACACGGTTCGCCCCTACATATCATATTTGTTTTTATATTTTTGCGAAATATGTTTTAGCAGATAAACACAGAACAAAATCCCTGTTTTGTGCTCTGTTTATTTGCTAATTTCACATCTCGCATATTGTTTAAATTACCTTAAAAACGGGGCATCAAAAATTAACGCCCCGTTTTTATATATAATTACTTTCTTAAGCCTAACTTAGCAACTAAAGCACGGTATCTTTCGATATCCTGCTCCTTTAAGTAGTTTAAGAGACCTCTTCTCTTACCTACCATCATTAAAAGACCTCTTCTTGAGTGGTGGTCCTTCTTGTGCATGTTTAAGTGCTCATTGTTTAAGTGGTTGATTCTCTCTGTTAATAATGCAACCTGTACCTCCGGTGAACCTGTATCACCCTCGTGTGTTGCATACTCAGCGATCAAAGCCTGCTTACGCTCTTTTGTCATGTCTTTCACCTCCTATAATTCAAACAATCGCCCGCATCCGAGATTCCGTTGGTGATTCGGTAATCCAGGAGTGGGTTTAACCTAAAAATCTTAAAATTGCTTTGAAAAATGATAATTACTGATTGTTCATTTTTCTGTTGAAACGCTTGTTGAACTTCTCAACTCTACCGCCTGTATCTACAAGCTTCTGCTTACCTGTGTAGAACGGGTGACATGCTGAACAAATTTCGACCTGGATGTTTTCCTTGGTTGAACCTGTTGCGATTACGTTACCGCATGCACAAGTAATGGTAGTCTGCTTATAATCCGGATGAATTCCTTCTCTCACTACCGTGTCCTCCTTTAAAATTTTTGATGCTTTTACACACCGTAAAATATTATATCACACATTTCTATGGATTGCAAGTATTTTTTTCAAATTATGATATGGAAATTTCACTAAAAATATTGCCTATTTTCCCATAAATTCCCGACGTATTTCACCTGCGAGGTATAGCGAGCCGCATACACATACCAATGTGTCCTCATCAGCCTCCGAAAGTGCCGTTTTTACCGCCTCAACCGGATTTTCTGTAATTCTTACTTCTGCACACTTCACTGCCGATGCAATCTCGCTTGCCCTGGCACATCTGGGCATATCTATCTGCGTGCAGTATACCCGTGCGGCACACTGCGAAAGCTCTGCAATGCACTCATCAAAGCTCTTATCCTCCATCATCGCCATAACGAGATATATCCTCTTGCCCTCGTTTTCAAGCGATTTCCGAAGCTCACGTACACCGTCAATGTTATGTCCGCCGTCAATTACGAGATTCTCGCGGATAAACTCATATCTGACCATCCATTGTGCCATTTCAAGTCCCTTTTTAATGCTGCTTTCCGATAGTGCAACGCCATATTTATTGAGCATTTGTGCCACTTCAAGTGCCACCGCCGCATTCTTGGGCTGATACGCACCCTTTAAGCCTAATTTATAATTTTCCTTCTTATATATAAAGCCGTTTTCCGTCACTTCCGGCTCTGTTGCAAAAATGAGCTCCGAGCCGTTTTCCTCTGCCGCCGCTTTGATTATATCCCTCACAACTTCATTCGGGTACGACACCACCGGCACACCCGGCTTTATTATACCGCACTTCTCCTGTGCGATTTCTTCTATTGTATCACCCAGAAACTGCATATGGTCAAGGCTGATTGAGGTCAGCACAGACACGACTGTATTTTTTACAATGTTAGTGGCATCCAGTCTGCCGCCCATACCCGTTTCAAGCACGACAAAATCGCAATATTGGTCTGCAAAATACGAAAATGCTACCGCAGTTATGAACGCAAATTCCGACACGTATGCTTCATTTTCCTCCATTAATTTGCGGATTCGTGTAGAATGCTCTGCCAAATCGTAATTAGGGATATTCATTCTGTTTATTTGAATACGCTCGTTAAATTCCTCAATAAACGGCGAGGTAAAAAGCCCTGTTTTATACCCTTCCGCTTCAAGCATTTTCGCTATCATAGCCGCAGTTGAGCCCTTGCCGTTTGTTCCGGCAAGGTGGATGAATTTCAATTTATCCTGAGGGTTTTCGGCGGCATTAAGCAGCCGTTCAAGCTGTGCATTACCAAGCGGACGGCGAAATTTCGGAATCTGGTGGATGTATTGTATTGTTTCTTTGTAATTCATTTTTTATTTCCTTTAATGTGGTAAATTAATGTTTAGCGGCTTTGCCACAAAACATTAATTCAATTCACAATTCATAATTCACAATTCACAATTATTGCTGACGCAATAATGTTTGCAATTCAAACCTTGCAATTTGTGGGTAATGCTTGCAAATTTAAGTTGCACCCTCTTGCAAAATTCCACGACACCTTCGTATGCAGGCATTGCCTGCCACTGCACCATTTAAAGGGAGATTTTCAAGAGGGAACGTCTTGAACGGCATTCTTTTTCGTTCTTTTTCTGTTGCTGATGACAGAAAAAGAACCGGGGATATACGTTGCAAGCAATCAATGCTGAACGTCTTGGGGCAGAGCCCGTTTGAA
>JAZQHZ010000003.1:0-8107 GCA_045540855.1 Clostridia bacterium | reverse complement strand
AGGTGTAGGGGACGTTGCCCTCAACGTCCCGCCATTGTTATGCCAACGGCATAACAATGGGCAAATTCGGTGTAATTTTGCGGGCTGATGAGGGCATCAGCCCCTACAATCCATAATTTAATTATACGCATAAACAATAATTTACCAATGGAGAAAACAATGTATAACTTTAATTTCAACTTTAACTTCATTCCGTTAGAAACGGAATTTATCGAAAAACATATGCCTGCTGCAAACGGCGAATATGTTAAAATTTACCTTTATATCTTAAACACCGCAATCAAGGGAAATGCGGTTGATGCAAAAGAGGTTGCAAAGGCTTTGAGCATTCTTGAAAGCGACGTTGTAAACGCAATTGAATACTGGATGGAAAAGGGTGTGCTTTCAGCGGGCGAAGCTGTTAAGGTAGCGGAAAACCACGATCCGGCGAGGAACAAGAAAACACTTGCACAGATAAACGAAAATCCGCTTGCCGCCAAGGAGCTTGCCGAGCTGTCAATCCTTGCGGAGGATATGCTGCAAAAGCCCATTACGGATGCGGACAGAAGCACGCTTTACTGGCTCCACGACGAGCTTGGTTTTTCTTCCGAGCTTACAATGATGCTTCTGGAATATTGCGTATCAAAGGAAAAGCGTGATATGCGATATATCGAAAAGGTAGCAATTGCGTGGCACGAAAAGGGGATAACGGACATTGCCTCTGCCGAGAAATATATGTCGGGTGAGAAGCAGAGAAACAAGGCATATTACGAGCTGAGAAAGCTTTTCGGGATAGTGGACAGAAATCTGTCAAAGACGGAGGAATGTTATCTTGAAAAGTGGTGCGAGGACTGCGGTATGAGCACAGAAATGATTGCCCTTGCATACGAGTACTGCATAATGGCAACGCAGAAATTAAGCTTCCAGTATATGGATAAAATTATAGAAAACTGGAAGAAGGCAGGAATCTCAACAATTGAAGCGGCGGAAAGAGACCACGAGGATTTCAAGAACCGAGGGGTAAAGAAGTTCGGTGAAACATCGACATCGGTATATACGGAGGATGATACCGATTATGCGGAGATTGAGAGATTGATGAATGAGAAATATTGATAAAAAATGCAAGGTGAAAGCCTTGCGTTTTTTATGTGGTGGCAGTTTAAATTTGGGTTTATCGGGATAAATTTGTAAACAGGAATGTAGGGGACGGTGCCCTCATCGTCCCGCCATTGTTACGCCGTTGGCGTAACAATGGGCAAATTTGGTATAATTTTGCGGGCTGATGAGGGCATCAGCCCCTACAATCATAAATTTAAACATCCCGATAAACCCAATTTTGAAACGCAAACAATTGCGCACCAGCATAATTGTGAATTGTGAATCGTGAATTATGAATTGCCCCAACGCCAAACCTTCTCTGTATTTTATATAATCAACTCCGAAATATCATATTGAAAAATTTCCATTTATATGATACAATAAACCTATCATATAAAATAAGAAGGGAAAAAACAAAATGAAAAAATTTATTTCTTTTGCAATCACTGCGGCTATGCTTTTGCAGACTGCTGCCTTTGCCGCTACTGCTCAGGTTGACGACTTAAAGGCAGGCGATAACATCAAGGTGGCGGATTATGCCGAAAGTGCGGCGGCAACTCAGGCACTTATTGACGCACGTCCGGATATGCAGCGTCAGCTTGAAAACATCGACCGCGGTCTTGTTGCAGTTTCACTTGACGGCTATACCTTCGTATCGTGGAGATGGCTCGGCACTGAAAGCAGTGAGGTTACATATAACCTCTACCGTGACGGCGTGAAGGTTAACCCTGCACCGCTTAATATTACTAACTACACAGATATAAAGCCAGGCTCAAAATACAGCGTTGCACCAGTTATAAACGGCGTTGAGGGCGAAAAATGTGCAGAGGTGAGTGCGTGGGCAAACAAGTATCTTGACGTGAAGATTGATAAGCCCGCTGACGGCGAAATTGCATCAACGGGCGAAAAATATTCATACTCCGCAGGCGATGCTTCAATCGCAGACCTTGACGGTGACGGTCAGTATGAAATCATACTTAAGTGGGACCCGTCAAACGCAAAGGATGCGGCACACGCAGGCTTTACAGGCCCTTGCATCATTGACGCATACGAAATGGACGGCACAAAAATGTGGAGAGTGAATATGGGCGTGAATATCCGTGCCGGTGCTCACGATACACAGTTTATGGTATACGATTTTGACGGTGATGGCAAGGCTGAAATGGTATGCCGTACGGCTGACGGAACAGTTGCAGGCGACGGCACTGTTATAGGCGACGATTCAAAGGACTGGTCAGTGTTAAACGACGGTAAGAATTTACAGGGACCACTCTATCTGACAGCCTTCAACGGCACAGATGGCTCAGTTATCGACACAGTTCCCTACGAGCCGCAGACAAAGGGTGACGGCTATGACTGCACCGACTGGGGCGACAGCTACGGAAACCGTTCAGAGAGATACCTCGCAGGTATCGGCTCGCTTGACGGCAAGACCACAAGCTTCATTTTCTGCCGCGGCTACTACGGCGGTACGGAAGGACCTTTAGGCGGACGTACAGTTATTGCGGCGTTCGGCTTGAATGACGGCAAGATTGAAAAGCAGTGGGTTTACGACACAAAGGAGCACAACAACGAAAACCTTGCACAGGGTAATCACTCAATGTCACTTGCAGACGTGGACTATGACGGCTGTGACGAGATTATCTACGGTGCTTTAAATATCGACAACGACGGTACACCGATGTATTCAACAGGCTTAGGTCACGGTGATGCACAGCACGTGGGGGACATTGACCCGACACGTCCGGGACTTGAGGTATATTCGTGCCACGAAAGCAAGGAATGTGACTACACCTTTGAGCTTCGTGATGCAAGAACAGGCGAAATCCTCGTTGGTGCACAGAAGCACGGCATAGATAACGGACGTGCGGCAGCAGGCGATATCGACCCGACATATGTGGGCGACGAGTGCTGGAGTGCGGCAGGTGTGCTTCACAGTGCAACAGGTGAGGTTATCTCACGCAAGTATTCTATGGCGGCGAACTTCCTTAACTGGTGGGACGGCGATTTAGGCCGTGAGGTTCAGAATGATATTTATATCGAGAAGTGGAACAGTGAATTAGACAGAACAGAGGTTATCTTCACAGCCTCGGGCACAAACTGCGTAAACGGCACAAAGGCAACTCCGTCACTTACTGCTGATATGCTCGGTGACTGGAGAGAAGAGGTAATGTATCCGGTTAAGGATCAGAGTGCTCTGAGAATTTTCACAACAACCACTCCGACAGGATACAGAATCCCGACGCTTATGGCGGACCCGCAGTACCGCAACCACGTGGCATTGCAGAATACCTGCTATAACCAGCCGACACATTTGAGCTATTATCTTGGCTATGACACTAAAACCGTTCCCGTTCCGCAGATGTATGTTGTGGATAACGGTGTTGAGGTAAGAAATCCGGATTTAGCAAAGAAGGCATATGACATAAACGA
Organism: Clostridia bacterium; assembly: GCA_045540855.1. Classification (GTDB taxonomy): domain Bacteria; phylum Bacillota; class Clostridia; order UBA1381; family UBA1381; genus UMGS1958. The sequence goes on along the minus strand of JAZQHZ010000003.1, from coordinate 4,597 downwards.
CCTCTATTTCGGTGAGGACGTGAAGCTCGTTATCGACTGCCCGACAGCACTTATCAACGGTATTCCGACAAGAGTTGACAATGATAACACAGAGGTTGTTCCCTACATCAGTGCAGAAAACAGAACTCTCGTTCCGATTCGCTTTATCTCGGAGGCACTTGGTGCAGAGGTGGCTTGGGACGAGGCTACAAGGACAGTAACAGTTACAAAGGCTGACACATCAATTAAAATGGTAATCGGCAACACTGCATATGACGTAAACGGCAGTGCAAAGACAATGGAAACTGCACCGATTATTGCTCAGGACAGAACTATGCTTCCGTTACGTGCGGCGGCAGAGGCTTTGGGACAGCAGGTTTACTGGAATGACGGACTTATCGTAATCGGTGACGTGGAATGTACATTAGATGATGTGGCAGCTAAGGCTGTTAAGGAAAGCATCACCTCGGCACCCGTTCCGGAATTTGTTGAAATAATCGCAATCAACGGCGTTGGCGAGAAGTACTATGCAAATCAGCTTGACGTATTCAGTGCAGTTGCAACGGGCAATGACGGTAACCTTGACGTAGGTGCGGTTGACCTTGATATGGCAACACGTTGGTCAAACTGGGGACCGAGCACACTTATCCTTGACTTAGGCTCGGAAAAGACTGTAACAGGCGTATCAATTGCGTGCTGGAAGGGTAATGAGAGAATTTATCCGTTCACAATCGAATATTCATCAGACCGCAGTACCTGGACAGAGGCACTTCCGAAGTCACAGAACACAGGCGAGAGTGCGGAGTTTGAGAAGTTTATGTTCCCGACACCCGTTAAGGCGAGATATATCAGATACAGTGGCGACGGTGCAACAGATCCGAAGAAGAACTATTGCCATATCAGCGAGATTGCAGTTTTAGGCGAATAATAAAATTACAGGGACGAGACATCGTCCCTGTTTTACCCGGAGGTAAATTATGAGTTCAAGAGATAAAAAAGCTATCCGTATTTTCACCGACCGTGACGAGCCACGCAAGGTATTTAAGGCGGCTTATAAAAATTTCAGAGACAACGGCTCGAAAATCAATGTACTTTCGTATTACGGAGTGGGCGGCATAGGCAAAACGAGCCTTATACGGAAAATCGTTTCCGAGCTTGAGGAAAGAGAGGATAAGCCGCTTTTTGCCTGTTACAGCTTTGAATACGGGCACGAAAAGCGGGACGTTCTCGAAAATCTGAGAAATATGCTCGTTTCAAAATACAAATTCGATTTTATGCTCTTTGATGAGGCGGTTTATAATTACGACAAGAAAATCGGCAAGCAGGCGGATTATCCGTATTCCGCCTCGCTTCTGAGCTCGTTGCCGCTTATGGAAGAGGTGCTTCCCGACGTGGAGAAATTCAACGTTGACGAGGCTTTAAAGAGCTTAAGGCTCATAAATGCAGGATATTCCGCTTTCAAAAAGATAAAGCGGTCAAAGAATAAGGACGTTAAGGAAATCAGGAAAAGCTCTGTTTCCGAGCTTTATGAGGATTTTGTTTTCTATTTCAGCGAGGATATAAAGCGTAATGTCAAAAATAAAAATAAGCCGCTTATCATTTTCCTTGATACCTATGAGCTGCTTGTGAATGAAATGCTTTCGGAAGGGTATCAGCTCTATAACGATGAATGGATAAGAGGAAGAGACGGGCTTATTAAAAATCTGCCCTCGGTTTTCTGGGTGATTGCAGGCAGGGAAAAGCTCAAGTGGGAAGAGCTTGACAAGGAGTGGACAAAGCACCTTGACCAGCATCTTTTGGGCGAGCTTTCAGAGACGGACGCATCACAGTTTTTAGAGGTTGCAGGCTTTGAGAGTGCAAAGCTTCGTCATGAGCTTTACGAGCTTACCAACGGTACGCCCGTCTACCTTGATTTATGCGTGGACAGGCTTGAGGAGCTTATAAAAATGGGCGAAGCTCCCGAAATCTCACTTTTCGGAAACGATGTTCATTCGTTGGTGGCACGGTTTGTGAGAGATATGAGCAGTATGAAAAAGGATATGGTTTATCTCCTATCGTGCCTGGGAAGCTGGGATGATGATGCGTTCTTTGAAATTGCAAAAAAGCTTCTGATTTCGTTCAGTATCACCGATTATGAAAGCATCAAGGGCTTTTCGTTCGTGACGGAAACGGAAACGGGATATATGATTCATAAAACCATTGCCGCTGTATTAAAGGAAATATGCAGTAAGGACTTCAGACACAAGGTGCTTGAAGTGGCAATGAATTACTATATGGATAAGGTCAGGACCTCGGATATTTTTGAGGAAAAGTATTCATATTATGTGCGGCAGTGGATGTATAAGTGTCACGAATTCTGCAATAATGAGCTTGTATTCGGGCTGTACTTCTTTGATTTTCAGGAAATATTTAAAAAGCTGCTTGATGGGTGCAGATATGAATCAATTTATTCGATAGTTGAGCCGATGTTTGAAAATAAAAAATCACGCTCAATAGCCTACAATGTTTTTGATTTTTATATGCAGGCACTCGTGGCTGATGAGAAATATGAAAAGGCACTTGAATTTGTTCAGAAGGAATACAATAAAAATACAGATAAATCCGTATTTATACACAACGAGGAAATGGGCTTTAATTCAGTAAACGGAAGCTATATCACGCCTGTGCGCTGGTACATTCATATGCTGAGCTTAAATGACAAGGATGAAGAAGCACTGGCGTTATGTGAGGACTATTATTCAAGGCTTTTAGAGGCTGAGGGAAAAGAGGACCTGCTTTCCATAGGCGCGAAGCTGCAGTTGCTTAAGATTTTAAACAAAATGGAAAAATATGACGAGGTAATCAGCCGCGGAAAAGAGACTTATGAAAATGAGAAAGCATATTTGTCAAGCGAAATTGCCGGACAATTGGCATATGCGATGTATCTCAACGGCGATTATAGCGGTGCAGTTGAAATTTTTAAGAACCTCAATGATATGGAAACCGATGCTCAGACGAAGGTCATTGCCTTAAATGGCATAGGTGCGTGCTTAAACGAGCTTGGCGAAAAGGAAACAGCGAGGGAATATTTAAATCAGGCACTTGCGTTAAGCATTGAGGTATGCGGTGAGGATTCGGAAGAAACGGCGTGCATAAGAGAGAATATACAAAAAGAGGCTTAAAAAGCCTCTTTTTGTATATTGAACTTTGGTTGTCAGCTTCAAGCGGATTTGCAAAGAGTATTTTCCACTATCCTCTCTTTGCAAGCAGCTTCTTAATTTCCTTCAATTCATACTTCGTTATCGGCTTCGCATCAAGTGCCGCATTGAGCAGGCGTGTCACCGAGCCGCCAAAGCTCTCCTCAAGCAATTTTGACACCTCTTCACGCTGTATCTGTCGCCTTGAAATCAGTGCCGTGCAGATATATCCCGGCTCACTTCGCTTGACAAGGTTTTTGTCTATGCACTTTTTTAATACCGTATACGTAGTGTTGCGGTTCCAGCCCACTGCTTCGTCAAGCTGCTTTGCTAAGTCGGAAGCCTTTATGCTTCCCTCTGCCCACAGCACCTCCATAATACGGCGTTCAGATTCGTATAATATCATTTTTTATCCTCTTTATTCTTGTTATAAATTATCATAAGTCCCTTTAAGAGAAGCATATCGTCAATCACAATCTCTCTCTTGCACAAGGGAATAATCGTCGAAGCAAGTCCGCCTGTGGCGATTACGTTCATTTTCGTGCCAAGCTCTGCTTCAATTCTTTCAATCATACCGTCAATGCTTGATGCGGTAGTATATAAAATACCGCTCTTCATACAGTCGACAGTATTTGTGCCGATGACCTTTTTAGGCGGGTCAAAGCTGATTTTGGGAAGCTGTGCGGTTCTGCCCACAAGCGAATCCAAAGACACTTTCACACCCGGCATAATCACGCCGCCTAAATACTCCTTATTTTCGTTGACTACTGAAATAGTTGTGGCAGTTCCGAAGTCGCAAATAATAAGCGGCAGCGGATATTCCGCCACGCCTGCAACCGCATCAACCACCAGATCCGAGCCAAGCTGTGCAGGGTTATCGGTCATAATTTTAAGTCCGGTTTTAACGCCGGGTCCAACAACAAGGATTTCCACATCCGCAATTTTCCTGACTGCACGCTTTATAAGGTTAGTAACCGACGGCACAACCGACGAAATTATACCGCCCTTAATCGAAGCAAGGTCAATGGAGTGCAGCTCAAGCACGTTTTTAAAGAGGATTGCATATTCAATCTCCGTTTTAGTGCTGTTAGTAGCAATACGTTCAATGAAAAGCACCTTATCATCATTACAGCAGCCAAATACAATATTAGTGTTGCCTATATCAATAGTCAGAATCATTTTTCTGTCTCCTTTTAAAGTTTTCTATTCTATTTTAACACTATATCCGAGGTTTTGCAATATTTTTTTAGAAAAAGTATTCCGTTTTTTTAGATTGTGTGTTATAATAGATGAAAATAAGATAAATTATTGTTTAGCGGCGTTGCCTTCCCCTTGAGGGGAAGGTGGCACGAAGTGCCGGATGAGGTGGAAAATCCGACGGATGCTTCGCATCCTACACCTCACCACCGCCTGCGGCGGAGCCTCTCCTCAAGGAGAAGCCT
>JAZQHZ010000002.1:0-7086 GCA_045540855.1 Clostridia bacterium | reverse complement strand
GTTACCCCTTCATCCGCTAAATATTTAATAAAACCTCATCAAGGCTACGCTTGGGAACACGTACATTTCCGTTCTCAGTGAAATAATATTTCACACTGTCACTCATTTCCACTTCTTTACCACTCTGTGCTTTATAGCCTAACGCAAGCAGGTATGTAACGTCATATTTTTCGTCAAGCTTTAACAGCTCCTTAATCTTATCCCTCTGCAACGCACCTAACCAGCACGAGCCTATACCCATTTCCTCTGCGGCTAAAATCATACTCATCACTGCCGCACCGCTGTCACATTCGGTGTTCGCTGTCGGCTTGATGTCGGTGTCGTTTATAACTGCAATATACGCAGTGGGACGCTCATTTTCTGATGGCTCCCAGTCAAGGTAGCCCGCCCATTTTGTGAGCGGATATAATTCCTTTAAAAGTGCCGTATCGGTAAGTATCATATACTTCAAAGGCTGTAAATTAGCACCGTAGGGTGCCATTCTCGCACAGTCCACGAGCTTTACAAGGTCATCGTGATTTAACGGCTCCTGTGTAAACTTGCGGATGGTACGTCTCGATTCTATTGCATCATATACGTTCATAATTTTTCTCCTTCAAATCTGCAACCCGGTAATATCAGCATCAATATCGCTAAGCTCGGGCGTGTTCACCAGCCCGATTCCCTTTATATGCTCAAGCATCTGCGAATTATCGAAGCTGTCGCCCTTATCGGCATATACCTGCTCGATTTCAATTCTGTCCTCATCAACAAATTCCGCAATCGGAGCGACGTTATTCTTCTTGATTTCCTGTGCAAACATCTTTGCAATCATCAATCCGCCTATATCGTTGGTGTGCGTATAGTCACGCTGTTCGCCCTTGCAACGGAAGAAATCCCACGACTTAACCGGCCCTGCCGCCACAAAATAGTCAGTAGTTCTTGCCCACATATCAATGAACGGAACGTCAAGCTCATCTGCTACGCTCTTCACTGCATTGCGGTATTCGCCAAGTAAATTTTTAAGCGTGCCGTCCGGCTCGAAGATGATACGGTTAATAGGTGAATTTAAAATCACATACGCACCCTTTTCCCTTGCAAAGCTCACGAAATAGCGAAGCTTCTCAGCATATCCGCCGAATGCATCAAGCTCCTTCACCTTCTGGTCATTGTGTCCGAACTCGCATACCAGAACATCGCCCTTCTTGATTTTATCCTTGAAGGCATTGAAGTTCGTGCCGATAAATGCAAGTGTGCATGAGCCCGACTGTGCGTGGTTTGATACTGCAATGCCTGGCTTTAAAAGCCCCTGCAATGCTTGACCCCAGCCGCAGAACGTTTCTGACGGCACGTAAGGGTACTCGGCCGGCTGATCCGTAACAGTTGAGTCACCTGCAATGTAGATTGTGGGAACATCAACCGGACTGACTGCCGCAGTGGCAGTAACTGCACCGTCGCAGAGAATGAAAACATCAAGTGTTTTCACCTCGGTGTAGTCAGCACCGTCCTTATGGAAGTCGCACACGTTTGCATTGAAGGTTATATCCATACTCTCGTTCGCCTTGATTTCAACGTCGTTTCTGATGAAACGGCGTGCTTGCGAGAGGAGTGAAAAAACAGTGTCCTCGTGTGCCTTTATTGAAACGGTAACCTCGTAATTTCCGTTTGGAACCTCCATTGAGATTACGAGTGGTTCATTTGTATAGCTTTTCATTTTATAAGTCCCTTTCTGTATGCACCTACAAGTGCCTTTAATGCATCAATTCTCTTGGCAATTTCCTTGCCTGCATCAGTGTCCTCAACAAGCAGACGCTTCGGTGCGTGCTCAATTAAATCAAGCGTTGAATATATGTCCTCATCACGTGCCACTGCAAATTCCACCGATTCAAATGCATCGTGTGCACTTAACAATAAGCCGTGCGAATTGAAGAGCAGGGTATAGCCTGCAATGCCTGTCTGCGGCTGATATGCACGTGAAAGACCGCCGTCAATTACAAGCAGCTTTCCGTTTGCTTTTATCGGGCTTTCGCCCTTCTTGATTTTAACCGGCACGTGACCGTTTATGATATGTGCAAAGTCGTTCGGGTTTATGCCAAATTCAAGAAGTATCTTGTTACAGATAGACGGCTTTTCTGCCAGCTTGTAATATGGGTCCTTCGTCTCTGTCCAGATTCTTTCGTCCTCAATGAAATATCTCTCGAACGTCGTCATCTTGTTCTTGCCGTAAATCGGCGAATAGCTTCCGCACCATAAGAACCATAAGAAGTCCTCGCCGTATGCCTTTTCGGGTGTGCCCGGCTTTGCGAAATAGCCCTCACGTGCAATTGCCTCTGCCTTATCCATGAGTGCCTTGCCCTTTACCTTTTCGCCGCCTAATTCCACCTCGCGGAAGGTGCCGTCCTCATTCATCGGCACACAGCCGTGATAGAGAAGGTTGTTGTTATGGTTAAGATAAATTGCACCCTTGTTATATAAAAATCTCACGTGACGCTGCAGCTTCTCTGAATGCAGGAACGAGGTACGCAATGCCTGCATAAGCTCTTCCTCTGCCGGAGTAAGGTCAAACGGTCTTTCGGGATTTATTGTTGGGAAGTTGTTGTCCTTTAATTTATATGTATTGCCCTCGATTGTGATTGTGCCACGCACGTGATCAATCTTATCGAGCATCAGGTGGTTATCCATTAAGAACTCAGGATGTCTCTGAATAATCTGTCCCTCAAGCTTGAACTGAATAATCGAAATTGCCTTGTGCATCTTCGCCCATAGATCACTGTCGTGACGTGAGAGCTTTACCATATTCGGATTTCTCGGCACGAAGCACTTGCATGGGTCATTTGCGTAGGTTTCCATCGCAAAGACCGTCAGCGGACGCATATTTATGCCGTAGCCGTCCTCTAAGCAGTCGAAATTCGAGAACTTAGTCGAAATTGCAAGCACCGTTGCAATACAAGCCAGCGAGCCTGCCGCCGCACCCATCCACTGAATGTCGTGGTTGCCCCACTGAATGTCCACGCTGTGATAGTTTTCAAGTCTGTCTAAGATAATATCTGCTCTTGGACCTCTGTCAAAGATGTCACCGATGATATGGAGTCTGCCGATTGCAAGAGTCTGTATGAGGTTTGAAATCTCAACAATGAACGCATCCGACTGTCCCAGCTCAACAATAGTTTCCACACATTCGTTATAATATCCGCTCTTGTCCGAGCCGAAGTCCGTATCGGCGTGGATAAGCTCGTCGATGATGTCGCCGAATCGGCTCGGTAAAAGCTCACGAACCGTTGCACGTGTGTATTTCGAGGAAACAAGACGGCAGATTTCTATGAGGCGGTAAAGAGTAATCTTGTACCAGTCGTCAATATTCTCCGTTTCCTTCTTGATTAAATCAAGCTTTTGCTCCGGATAGTAGATGAGCGTTGAAAGCATCTGACGTGCGTGCTCCGAGAGGGTACGGCCGTAGATGAAGGTGATTTTATCCTTGATAACGCCCGAAGCATTTTTTAGAATGTGAAGGAATGATTCGTATTCGCCGTGAATATCGCTCATAAAATGCTCTGTGAGCTTCGGCAGCTTTTGGCGTGACTGCAAATTAATGATTTCCGAGCAAGCCGCCGGAATTGACGGATACTGCTCCGAAAGCAGCTTTAAATATTCAACTGTATACTCCATTTTTGCCTCCTTTTAATAAATCTTGCCTGAAATTCCGGGATTGGGTTGATTGTATCCGCCGTATGGCATCATAAAATCGTCACCCATTCCGAACTGTTCAAAAATATCAAACATATCCGAGCCGCCGAAAAATTCCTCAAACGGGTCAGTGTAGGGAATAGCGGTCGGTTCGGGAGTTGCAAATTCAAATTTAATTGCGGCGTTTTCACTCATGAGCCGGTCAATGTTTGCCATAGCTCTGAAATAATTTCCGCCCGTTGCAATTGCACTCAGTGCAAAGAGGACGCCGATAATAAATATTACAAGTGCCGCTAAAAGTGCAGGTTTAGTGTATTTTTTCATTTTGTCCTCCTTCTGATTTTATCATATAATGCCGCAAGCCGTCCTAAAATCCACGGTATCAGCCTTGCATAAATACGTGCCACAAGCACTATTATTGCAATTCCTGCGGCGAAATATATAAAGCCGATGCCAAGCTGCCACAGCTTGTCTGCAAGAATAACCGCCTGAGGAATTGAGCGGAATATTATCTCAACTCCGTCAAGCCAGAGCGAAACTCCAAAAATCGGGATTATTGCAAGTAAAGCTATCGCAAAAATCAATAACACCACCGCAAGCACTGCAATAACCATTGCGATATTGACCATAAACGGTGCAAGGAGAAACAGTGCCGCAATAAACAGCGGTCTCGGTATTTTTGACGTTATCCTTGAGGTGTTGAGGTATTTGTGCAATGCCTCCTGTGGTGTGGAGAATTTCTCCGTCACGTCAGGCTCGTCTGATGGGATAACACTGTTAAAATATGCCATTACCTGCCTGCGTCTGTGCGAGGGCATAAAGCCTGTTTCAGCGGCGATTGCCTCTAAAAATTCAGTTTTCGTCATCAATTACCACCTCCGGAAAATTGATAGAAAGCTGTCCTAAGCCACAGCTTGCGACGATTGTATTCTCGCTTCCGTTATCAAGCCTTGCACTGCGGTTTGCAGAGTCGGCAAAGACATTGCCGTTTAGTGAAATACTTCCTGCACCCGTAGTGGCCTCGATGTTATAATCTGCACTTTCAAGCGAAACGTCAAGCGAGCCGCTGCCGCAGATAAGGCGGGCATTGCCCGATAAATCCGTGTTTATAATAAGTCTGCCCTTGCCCGAGGATGCACTGAGAGATTGCGTTTTGAGCGATTTAAGCTCTGCGAAATCACTGTATATATTGATTTGGGTGCGTTTTGCATTGAGCGAATTAACAAGCAGATTTCCCGAATTAAGCACCACGTCGAATGCCTCAAGTGCAAGTCCCTTCGGGATAGTGATTTCAGCAAGTGCACCCTTCACCGTTTCGGTGGGTGAGTCTGCAATGTACCATACGCCGTTTTCAACATAGCTCATAATCCCCGGCTGCTCGTGGTCTTCGGTATTGAAGCAGTTGCCCTCGCTTATGATATAGCTTCTGCCGTTCACCTTTATACTTATGCTTGTGATGTCCGAGCATATACCAAGATTTTTCGGCTTCATTCCTGTGCGTGTGGTGAAATGAATAAGAATTATAGCTATTGCAAGCAGTACGATAATTCCCGTAGCAATTGCGGGGATAATGCCGTAAAGTGCATTCATAACAGGCACAGCGATAAGCAGTGCGAAAATTAAAAGCAGTTTTCTGAAGCTGTTGCTTTCCATAAAGGTTCTCCTTAAAATAATATTTTCCTATATATATCATACTCTTAAAAAGAAAAAGTGTCAAGATTTTTCGGGAAAATAATTTGTAAAAAAATATCAATATAACACTTGAAAACGGGGACAATATCTGATATAATAGAAGTACTATAAATTTATGAAAGAAGGTAATTCCAATGAAAATTGCATTAATCAATGAAAACAGCCAGGCTGCAAAGAACAGCATTATTGTTGATACTTTAAAGAAGGTTGTTGAGCCGTTAGGCCACGAGGTATTTAACTACGGTATGTACAGTGCAGAGGATGCTGAGCAGCTTACATATGTTCAGATCGGTATCCTTTCAGCTATCCTTTTAAATTCAGGTGCGGCTGATCTCGTAATCACAGGCTGTGGTACAGGCGAGGGCGCTTGCCTTGCTTGTAATGCATTCCCGGGCGTACTTTGCGGACACGTTGTTGACCCGACAGACGCTTACCAGTTTACACAGGTTAATAACGGTAACTGTATCGCTATGCCTTTTGCAAAGGGCTGGGGCTGGGGTGCTGAGTTAAATCTCCAGTACGTATTCGAGAAGTTATTCGTAGAAGAGTGGGGCGGCGGCTATCCGAAGGAGAGAGCTGTTCCGGAGCAGAGAAATGCTAAGATATTAAACGAGGTTAAGAAGGTTACACACCGTGACCTCTTAGACATTCTCCCGAATCTTGATGCTGAGCTCGTTAAGGGTGCAGTTGCAGGTAAGCAGTTCAAGGATTTATTCTTTGCAAACTGCAAGTGCGACAAGATTGCTGAGTATGTAAAGACAATCGTTGACTAATATTAAAGACGAAAGAACCGTTGCAAAAGCAACGGTTCTTTTTATGTTATTCAAGATGTAATCCGTCAAATACGCTTTCATACGGGACGTCAATTCCGTCGGGTGCGTAGAGGGAATACATATACGTGTGAGTGCTCGTCATAAAGAAGAACGACTTCCACTGCATACTGCGGCTTATCCACGAAACAATGTAGACGTGTTCGCCGATTTTTGCGGTGTATTCAGCACTTTCCTCGATTTTGACGTCACTTATATCATCCTCGCTAAGCTCTGCAATGCAGTTCACGATATATGTTTCGATAAAATCGTCATCGCGCATTTCGTTTGCAAAGCAGGTGTTGACGGTGGTTATCTGCTCGTCGTCGCTAAGATAGAGATAGTAATAGCCTTCGCCCGAATCCTCGTCCAGGGTAGCCTGTCCGGGCAGTGCGTTGTCTGAAACAAGCTTTGGTACGTTAAGGCTTTCGTCAGATTTGGTGTAAATCACACCGTCCGAGCCGACAATGCTTATTTGGGTATCGTAATCGAAACGGAAATCGGAAACGTATTCGTCATTATCCTTAAAAATCGCATAGGTATCCTCTTTAGCATCGTAGCCGAGGTAGCCGGTGAACTCAACTCCGCCCTGCTCGGGATAATGCGATTCCACTGCACCTGCACCGTCCATAACAAGACGTGCAAAATTCGGTGAGCCGCTGAGATACCATACTCCGGCAGTGCGTGAAAAATCCGCCTTCTGTGTAGTAACTGCATCAGGCTTTGAGCACGAGCAAAATGAAATGCACATTGCAAACGTGAGCAGGATTGATAGTATTTTTTTCATAACGGTGTTCTCCCTTTTTTGTTTTGTTGTAATTAGTGTATCATATTTCACCGTAAAAATCAACAGCAAAACGGGAAAGATTTTTTGAATATAGAAATAGTTAAAAACACAAACGGTGCAGTTCATCTAAACTGC
>JAZQHZ010000001.1:0-3860 GCA_045540855.1 Clostridia bacterium | reverse complement strand
CATTGCAGACTTGTCACGTCCGCCTGTTGAAGTGTATGACCGTTTACAGCGTGCCGGGATTTTAACCACACCTAACCTCATTATGTTGGATAATGCAAGAACATTGAAAATCGAGTTGTTTTCAGAGGATAATACAGATGAGAAAATTTTAGGATTAGTCAACAAAAAGAGTGATACACTCGGAAGATTAAACCGTTTGTGTCATTTGGTTGACGGTATGGATTATCGTGATGAGCTGAAATTCATAGATGGTCTTGAGAACGGTAAATACGATTCATTAGAGGATGCAGTAAAGGATGTTGAAAAACTGCGTGAGCAACGCAGAATCAAGAACAAGAAAAAGGAACAGAGCAGATAGCGAGGTGATGGCATGGCAACAAAAGTACAGCAGATATTTGAACTGTTTCACGACACCACAAAATCATTTTCAGAATACAAGAACTGGACGAATTTCTTAAAAACTGCTGCATGGCAATATAAGTACCCGTTTGAAGACCAAGTACTTATCCATGCACAGCGTCCCGATGCAACAGCTTGTGCTACAATTAAAGTCTGGAACAAGAATATGCACCGCTGGATTAACAAAGGAGCAAAAGGAATCGCCTTGCTTCGTGAGAACGGAAACCGTTATGGGCTGGAATATGTATTTGATATTTCCGATACCAATGACAGATATAACCGAGAGGTCAGGCTATGGCAATATAGTAATAAATATGATGATGCCATAATTGAAACACTGGCAAATAACTTCGGTGAGTTAAAGGTTGATACAAGCACAACAGACGCCATAATCTGTGCGGCACATAATGCAGTTGAGGATAATAAATATGATTATCTGCATGAGATTGGTTATGTAAAAAGCAACAGCCTACTGCATGGTCTTGATGATGTAAATATTGACCTGCGGTTCAGGCAAACAGCAGAAGTATCGGTTGCATATATGGTAATGCAGAGAATGGGGCTTGAACCGGATAATGTATTTGGTGCAGATGAGTTTGAGCATGTTCATGATTTCAATACTCACGAAACAATCAGCATCTTGGGTAATGCAGTGAGTGCTATTTCGGAAGCAGCTCTTAGAAATATTTCAGAAACTATCCGTGCAGAACAGAAGAAATTTGCACAATTACAAAAACAGGTATATAATGAGGATAGAAACAATATAAATGTAGGACGAGAAAGGAATGATGAAGATGGCAGAAGCATTGACGTACAAGATGGAAGGAGATTATCAGATTCCCAATCTGAGCGTACCGACACAGGAACACAGGATAGGCAAATACGGAATGATGAGGAGAACATACCTGAAACAGTATCGCCGGAGCCTGTATTCGATGTTACTGATGAACGGGACACTGCTCCGGCACTTGGAGGAGATAGACAAAACAGCGACACAGCAGGTCGAGCAAATGGTGGAACAGATGGCGAAAGCAGAGGGAGTGACGGAGATTATGAAATCGAAGGATCCGCTGCTTTGGACAGGACTGATGAACAATTACCGACATTCGGCGGAGGAAACGGTACTGTCGGAGCTGGTGTACAGCTAAATCTGTTTGATATGTCACTTCCTTCTGAGGAAGAACAACAGCAACTAATACAAGAAGCAGAGCAACGTAGAAGCTCTGCTTTTTCTATTCCACAGCAATATGAAAAAAGGCGTGAGCTTGATACATATCTAATGGGATTTTGGAGAGATAAGTCAACTGCAAGTATATCTAATATTCCAAAACGTATGCAGTATCTGTTTGAATACTGCGGTGAGCATATGATGGAAACCAACATCATAACAAAGCACGGATTGCAGGATTTAATGGGTAGTTCGGAAATGACGTTTACCGAAGCTATCCAAACAGCAGAAAATCGCATTAAACTTGCGGATTGTGCATATAATCTCGCAAGGTCAACCTCGGACGTAACAATACGAAATACTGGGTATATGTTGTCAGAGGAGCTAAACAACCTGAAATCCGTCACACTCCACCGTGTCGGGGACTTCTATGAAATGTTTGGAGAAGAAGCAAGGCTTGTTGCAGAAGCACTTGACTTGCACTTGACATACAGAGATATAAACGGTGAAAGAACAGATATGGTGGGTTTACCGGCTCATGCTATTGAGCGATATGTAGGTCAGCTTGAGGAAAGCGGTATTATTGCGGTATTTGGTTCGGATGGATTTCCAAAGCAAGAGGAAACGGTAGAAATTGCAGAAAAACTTGAAGAGACAAAAGAAACCGAACACCCGGAAGAAACACTTACACCCATATATCAAAAGCCTAAAGAACGAGTACAAAATACCGTCATATATCCTGAGATACCAATGTCAGAACGGCATAATTTCACAATCAATAATGATGAACTAGGACACGGTACAGCGAGCCAGAAATATCAGGCGAATGTAGATGCTATCCGAACACTTAAAACACTCGAATCAGAACACAGACTTGCAACACCCGAAGAACAGGAAATATTATCGCAGTATGTAGGTTGGGGCGGTCTGGCGGACTGTTTTTCGGAAAAGCACAGCAAATATCAGGAATTAAAGTCACTGCTCACTGATGAAGAATATAGAGCCGCAAGAGAAAGTACACTTACAGCGTTCTATACACCGCCTGTTGTAATCAGGTCGATGTATAAAGCACTTGAAAACATGGGCTTGAAGCAAGGCAATATCTTAGACCCGTCAATGGGCGTAGGAAACTTTGAGGGTATGCTGCCCGATACTCTTAGTAATTGCAAGATTTACGGCATTGAGCTTGACAGTATTTCCGGCAGAATCGCACAGCAGTTGTATCAGAAAAATTCAGTTGCAATACAAGGGTATGAAGATACAACGCTTCCCGACAGTTTTTTTGATGTTGCTATCGGTAACGTACCGTTCGGACAGTTCAAGGTGATGGATAAGAGATATGACAAGCATAATTTTCTCATACATGATTATTTCTTTGCAAAAACTCTTGATAAAGTACGTCCCGGTGGTGTCGTTGCGTTCATAACCTCAAGCGGTACAATGGACAAGAGAAATTCCAATGTACGAAAATATATGGCACAGCGAGCTGATTTACTTGGTGCAATACGACTGCCTGACAATACCTTTAAGGCGAATGCCGGGACAGAGGTTACGTCAGATATTATCTTCCTACAAAAGCGTGACCGTATGACTGATATTATGCCCGAATGGGTAAATGTTGGCACTCTTGATAATGGTTATATAATAAACCAATATTTCATAGATAATCCCGATATGATACTCGGTGAAATGGTCGAGGAAAGCGGTCCGTTCGGTATGCAGCTTAACTGCAAGGCATTTAATGATGCAGATCTTGGAGTGCTGCTTGACGGAGCAATACAGAATATTCATGCACAGATTACGGAATATGAAGTTGAGGATATATCCAATGAGGAGGATTTGTCTATTCCGGCAGACCCGAATGTGAAGAATTTTAGTTATACAATTGTTGACGGCGATATATATTTTCGTGAAAACAGTCGAATGAATAAGGTTGATGTTTCGCTCACTGCACAGAACCGTATCAAAGGCATGATAGAAATTCGTGACTGCGTAAAGGAGTTGATTGAATATCAGACGGAAGATTATCCTGATTATGAAATCAAAGCACAACAGGACAGGCTTAATACACTGTATGATGAATTTACAGCCAAGTATGGACTCATAAATTCAAGAGGCAACAGCACTGCATTCTCAAGTGACAGTAGCTATTTTCTTCTCTGTTCACTCGAAGTCTTAAACGAAAACAGAGAACTTGAGCGAAAAGCGGATATGTTTACAAAACGTACTATTGGTGCAAAAAAAGAGGTAACGCAGGTTGATACTGCAACAGAAGCACTTGCTGTATCAATAG